>JAQSDS010000016.1 GCA_029946045.1 Rhodoferax sp. | reverse complement strand
ACCCGCCTGCACCTGATTGCCAAACGACGCGAAGACCGGTTGATTTTTGACATGCAAAACGCAGTGGCGCAGGCCTTTGGGTTTGAAGCGCCGCCAGCAAGCACCGACCAGCGGTCCATGGTGCGCCCCAGTGAGGCGCTCATGAAACGCTACTACTGGGCGGCCAAGGCCGTGACCCAACTCAACCAGATCCTGCTGCTCAACATCGAAGAGCGCCTGAGACCGAGCAGCCACGAGCCGCGCCTCATCAATGCCCGCTTTTTCGACAAGGCCGGCATGCTCGAAGTGGTCAGCGACGACATCTACCAGCGCGAGCCCCATGCCATTCTGGAGACCTTCCTGGTGTTCCAGACGGCCGGCATGATCGGCCTGTCGGCGCGGACCTTGCGCGCCCTGTACAACGCGCGCGACCTTATGAATGGCGACTTCCGCAAAGACCCGGTCAACCGCGACACCTTCATGCAGATCCTGAAACAGCAAAGCGGCATCACCCACGCCATGCGACTGATGAACCAGACCTCGGTACTGGGGCGCTACCTGTGGGCTTTCCGTAAAATTGTCGGGCAGATGCAACACGACCTGTTTCACGTCTACACCGTCGACCAGCATGTGCTCATGGTGCTGCGCAACGTGCGGCGTTTCTTTATTGTGGAACACGCCCACGAGTATCCGTTTTGCTCGCAACTGGCCAGCGGCTGGGACAAACCCTGGGTGCTGTATGTAGCCGCCCTGTTCCACGACATCGCCAAAGGCCGGGGCGGCGACCACTCACAGCTGGGGGAAGTCGAAGCGATGCGCTTTTGCAAACAACACGACGTGAGCCGGGAAAGCACCGATCTCATCGCCTTTGTGGTGCGTGAACACCTGACCATGAGCCGCGTGGCGCAGAAAACAGACCTCAGCGACCCCGACGTGATCGCCGCCTTTGCCAAGCGCGTGGGCAACGAGCGCTACCTGACCGCGCTCTACCTGTTTACCGTGGCCGATATACGCGGCACTTCGCCCAAGGTCTGGAACGCCTGGAAAGGCAAGCTGCTCGAAGACCTGTACCGCCTGACCCTGCGCGTGCTGGGTGGCCACGCCGCCGACCCGCATGTAGAAGTGGAAACCCGCAAACGCGAAGCCCTGATCCAGCTGGCGCTGCACGCCCAACCCTTCGAGGGGCACAAGGCCTTGTGGGACACGGTGGACGTGGGCTACTTCATGCGCCATGACGCCACCGACATTGCCTGGCACACACGCCAGCTTTCGCGTCACGTCAATTCAGGCAAATCCATTGTGCGGGCCCGGCTGTCGCCACTGGGTGAGGGCCTGCAAGTGCTGGTTTACACCCCCGACCTGCCCGACCTGTTTGCCCGTATCTGCGGTTACTTCGAGCAGCGCGGCTTCAGTATTCTGGATGCGCGCGTGCACACCGCTTACAACCACTATGCGCTCGATACCTTTCAGGTCATCGCCCAGGCCATGCCCGAGCTCTACCATGAGCTGTCCAGCATGGTGGAGGCCGAGCTGGTGCGTGCCATAGCGCAAACCGGACCGCTGCCTGCGCCGGGAAAAGGGCGGGTTTCACGGCGCGTCAGGAGCTTCCCGATCACCCCGCGCGTGAGTCTGCAGCCCGATGAAAAAGGCCAGCGCTGGCTGCTCAACATCTCGGCCAGCGACCGCGTTGGTCTGCTCTACAGCATTGCCCGGGTGCTGGCCCGGCACAAGGTCAACGTGCAGCTGGCCAAGATCAACACCCTGGGCGAACGCGTGGATGACACCTTTTTGATCGACGGCCCCGAGCTGCAGGAAAACAGGGCCCAGATCGCGATTGAGACCGAGCTGCTCGAAGCGCTGGCCTAGCAGCCTGGGCGACAGAGCGTTCTACTATGTGTCCCCCGCCCTACGGGCTTCTCCTTTTACCTGCGCAGAACGCTCTGCCGCCCAGGCTCCTAGTCGTCGGCGCTGTGAAGCCCCGGAAACAACACCGAGGTGAAACCAAACTGTGTGAAGTCGCGCACCCGCATCGGGTAAAGTTTGCCGATCAGGTGGTCGCACTCGTGCTGCACCACGCGGGCATGAAAACCTTCTACGCTGCGGTCGATGGGGTCGCCATACTGGTCAAAGCCGGTGTACCGAATCTGCTCAAACCGCGGCACCATGGCGCGCAGGCCGGGCACTGACAGGCAGCCCTCCCAGTCCTCCACCTCGGTCGAAGTCAGCGGCGTGATCACTGGGTTGATCAGAACGGTGCGGGGCACCACCGGTGCTTGCGGGTAACGCGGGTTGGCGCGGTCGGTACCAAAAATCACCAGTTGCAAATCCACGCCAATCTGCGGCGCCGCCAGTCCGGCGCCATCCGCTGCGCGCATGGTGTCGAGCAGGTCGGTGACCAACAGGTGCAGCGCATCGGTATCAAACACGTTCACGGGCTGCGCCACGCGCAGCAAGCGCGGGTCGCCCATTTTCAAAATCTCACGCACCGCCATCAAGCAGCTCCTTCAATTGAGCTTCATCGAGCACGGCCACGCCCAGTTCGCGCGCTTTGTCGAGCTTGCTGCCGGCCTCAGCACCGGCCACCACAAAGCTGGTTTTCTTGCTGACCGAGCCCGCCACCTTGCCGCCAGCGGCCTCGATCAATGCTTTGGCCTCTTCCCGCCCCAGCGTGGGCAGGGTGCCGGTGAGCACAAAGGTCTGGCCGCTCAAGGGCTGGGCCGCCACCGGTGCCGGTTCGCCCTCGGGCCAGGTGACGCCACAGGCGCGCAATTGCTCGACCACCTCGCGGTTGTGGGCCTGGTCAAAAAAGGTGCGAATGCTTTTGGCCACGATCGGCCCCACGTCGGCCACCGCCAGCAAGGCTTCTTCCGGGGCGTCCATGATGGCGTCGAGCTTGCCAAAATGCCGCGCCAGCGCTTTGGCCGTGGCCTCGCCGACATGGCGAATGCCCAGACCAAACAGAAAGCGCGGCAGCGTGGTTTGCTTGGACTTCTCCAGCGCGTCCAGAATGTTCTGCGCCGACTTGTCGGCCATGCGCGCCAGCTTCGCCAGTGCCGTGAAACCCAGCCGATAAAGGTCAGGCAGGGTGTTGATGATGCCCGCGTCGACCAACTGGTCGACCAGCTTGTCGCCCAGCCCTTCAACTTCTACCGCCCGGCGCTGGGCAAAGTGCAACAGGGACTGCTTGCGCTGGGCGCTGCAAAACAGGCCGCCAGTGCAACGGTAGTCGGCCTCGCCCTCCTCGCGCACCGCCGCGCTGCCACACACCGGGCACTGGCGTGGCATGGTGAACACAGCGGGCTCGTCCAGGCGCTTATCCAGCAGCACACTCACCACCTCGGGAATCACGTCGCCGGCACGGCGCACGATCACGGTGTCGCCCACGCGCACGTCCTTGCGGCGTGCCTCGTCCTCGTTGTGCAGGGTGGCATTGGTCACGGTGACGCCGCCGACAAACACGGGCGCGAGCTTGGCCACCGGCGTCAATTTGCCGGTACGCCCCACCTGCACGTCAATGGCCAGCACGGTGGTCAGCATCTCCTGCGCCGGAAACTTGTGCGCCACGGCCCAGCGCGGCTCGCGCGTGACAAAGCCCAGTTGGCGCTGCAGCGCCAGGCTGTTGACCTTGTAGACCACGCCATCGATGTCGAAACCCAGACCATCGCGCTGCTGGCCGATGGCGGCGTAATAGGCCACCAATTCGGGGGCACCTTGCGCCTGTTTGACCAGCTCCGACACCGGGAAACCCCAGCGCTTCAGCGCCTGCATCATCTCGAAATGGCTCTGCCAGACCGGCCCGCCAGCCTCAGGCGGCGTGACCGCACCGAGACCGTAGGCATAAAAGCTTAAGGGCCGTTGCGCCGCAATGGCCGGGTCCAGCTGGCGCACCGCCCCGGCCGCCGCATTGCGCGGGTTGACGAAGCATTTTTGGCCAGCCAGGCGCTGCCTGTCGTTGAGCGCCTCGAAGTCGTCGCGGCGCATGTAGACCTCGCCGCGCACCTCCAGCACCGCAGGGACAGACGGGCAGGTTTCGCCGCCGGGCCGCCCCAAGGCGAAATGCGCCACCTCGGGGGGCAGCGAGGACACGTCAGTGCCGAGCGCGGGGGCCACAATTCTCAGCGGAATCTGGCCAAGGGTACGGATGTTCTGTGTCACGTCCTCACCCACCTCGCCATCACCCCGGGTGGCAGCCTGCACCAGCACGCCCTGCTGGTAGCGCAGACTCATGGCCAGGCCGTCAAACTTGGGTTCGGCCACATAGTCGATGGCCGGGTCGGACGGCCCCAGACCCAGCTCACGGCGAATGCGCGCGTCGAAATTTTCAGCACCACTGGCTTCGGTGTCGGTTTCGGTGCGAATACTCAGCATTGGCACCGCATGGCGCACGGGGGCAAACCCATCGAGCGGTTTGCCGCCCACGCGCTGGGTGGGTGAATCTGGCGTGATCAGCTCGGGGTGGCGCGCCTCCAGCGCCTGCAATTCGCGGAACAGGCGATCGTATTCAGCATCCGGCACGGTGGGCGCATCCAGCACGTAATAGCTGTGCCCATGGGCGTGCAGGCTTTGCCGCAGTTGCGCCATTCGCGCGGTGTCATCCGGCTCGGGCGCGAACAAATCAAGGGTGCTCATGCACGACCGGGCTCAGGAAAAAAGCCGGCGTGCCAGCGGCGAACCAGCAGCCAGATCACGCTGGGCCAGCATGTCATACAACTGCTCCAGCTCAGACCCAATCACCTTCATGGCTTCGGGCGGCAAGGCCGCACCCTGGTCGTCGGTCACCACGCCATCCATTTCAAGGGCCAGCGCGTCTGCCGCTTCACACAGCCGTTCAAACGGCTTTTCACCTTGGTCGACCTGGGCCACATCCAGCCCCAGCGTGACCTGGCGCAAGGCCGATTGGGTGGGGTCGTCAGCCAGGGCGGCCAGCGTGTCGAAGGTCAGGCTCACGGCGGGCGGCAAGCCGGCTGTGCCGGCAGGAATCACCAGACGGCCTGCCGTAGCACCCATGACAAAGCCGAGTCGTGCTGCCGTTTGCTGGACATAGCTGGGGCTCCAGGCGGCGCGGCGCGCTTGCACCATCAGCACCAGTTGGGCATCGTGGCCGCTGGCAAACTGGTCGAGTTCGCGAGCCCGGTTGACCTCGTTGCGCATGGCCGGCAGGTCGGGTGCGCCGTTGATGGCATCGCAAAAATTTTGCGTCTTCATGACAAACTCGGAAAACTCGATGTCGTTCAGCGGCCCAGACCGGTTGGCCAACTGGACACCCGCCTGCAACTGGCTGTAAAGCTGTCCTGGCACAGCCGGCTCCCAGCGCTGCGTCACGGTATTGAAGCCCTCGATCGAAAAAGGTTTGCTGCCCACCCGACGGGTCGACGGCAGTGCCGCCAGCACGGCTTCGCCCGCCACCGGCGCCTCCAGCGCAATCGGGGCCATGGCGTCGATCAAGGGGTCCAGGCCAGGTTTTTTTTCCGGTGCCGGGCTGCTGGCAAAGCTGTCGCCGTCCAGCGGGTGCTCGCTCAAATGGGGCTCAATGCGAGCGTCCAGCGCATCGGACGAGCCCGGCGCGGCCGGTTCCGCCTGGCGCAGTTTGTTTTTCCGGGCCAGCCAGGCGTAATAAGCCGCCATAACCAACAGCAGCAAAAGACCCAAGAGCAGCAGACTCAGTTGCAAAGACATTATTCACTCCATTCCGTCATCGACAGCGCGGCATCCATGTCCACCGCCACAATGCGCGACACGCCCTGCTCCTGCATGGTGACGCCGATGAGCTGTTTGGCCATTTCCATGGCAATCTTGTTGTGGCTGATGAACAGGAACTGGGTCTCCCGGCTCATGCGCGTCACCAGCTTGGCGTAACGCTCGGTGTTGGCGTCGTCCAGCGGCGCATCGACCTCGTCGAGCAGGCAAAACGGTGCCGGGTTGAGCTGAAAAATGGCAAACACCAGCGCAATCGCCGTCAGCGCCTTTTCGCCGCCCGACAGCAGGGCGATGCTCTGGTTTTTCTTGCCCGGCGGCTGCGCCACCACCTGCACACCAGAGTCCAGAATCTCCTCGCCAGTGATCACCAGGCGGGCGTTGCCACCACCAAACAGCTCCGGGAACATCTTGCCAAAATGTGCATTGACCTGGTTGAAGGTGCCTGACAGCAGCTCGCGGGTCTCGCCGTCAATCTTCTTGATGGCGTCTTCCAGCGTGGTCATGGCCTCCTGCAGGTCGGCGGTTTGTGCATCAAGAAACTGCTTGCGCTCGCTCGCAGCAGCCAGCTCGTCCAGTGCGGCCAGATTGACCGCGCCCAAAGCGCCAATGTCTCGGTTGATGCGGTCAATCTCGCTCTGCAAACCGGCCAGGTGCACTTTGTCCTGCGTGATGGACAGCGCCACCGCCTCCAGCTCGGCCTTGGCATCAGCCAGCAGCTGGCTGTACTGCTCAAAGCCCAGCCGGGCGGCTTGTTCCTTGAGCTGAAATTCGGTGATGCGCGCCCGCAAGGGGTCAAGCTCACGCTCGAGTTGCAGCCGGCGCTCATCGCTGGCGCGAAGCTTGGCCGTCAGGTCGTCATACTGACTGCGCTGCGCGCCCAGTTCCTGCTCGCGCACCAGCTTGTCCGCCAGCGCCTGCTGCAGGCCGCCTTGTGCGGCCGCGTCATTGAGGCGGGCCAATTCATCCTGCGCTCTTTGTGTTTCAGACGCTACCGCTGCTGCCTGCGTCACAGCAGTGGCGATGCCGCGCGACAACTCGGCCTTGCGTGCGTCCAGGCTGCGCAGGCTGAAAGTGGCCTCCTGTTTTTCGCGTTCCAGGCTGCGCAGCTGCTCCCGGCTGGCGGCCAGTTTTCGCTCGGCAGCCATCACCTCGTCATCGAGTTCGGCATGGCGCTGCTGGGCGTCGGCGAGTTGCATGTCGAGTTCTTCAAAGCGCCCTTCTGCGGTGATGCGGCGCTCCTGCAGTTCGTCGAGTTGGCCTTCCACTTCGGCCAGGTCGCTGGCAATCTGGGCGCTGCGACTGCGGGCCTGCTCAGCCTGCTGGCTCAGCTGCAGGGTCTGCACCTGCAGCGCGTGGGTTGCTTGTTGGGCCTCAGTCGCCTCCTTGCGGCTACTGGCCAGGCGCTGCGCCACATCGGCATAAGCGGCCTCGGCGCGCACCAGCAGGGCACGCGCCTCGTCGCTGATCAGCACCTGGGCACGTAATTGTTTTTCCAGATTTTCAATTTCCTGGGCGCGCGCCAACAGCCCCGCCTGCTCAGAGTCGGGCGCGTAAAAACTGACGCTGTGGCGGCCGACCGCATGGCCGCTCCGGACATAAATGAGCTCACCGGCCTGCAATTGGTCACGGCAGCTCAGCGCGTCCTCGAGGCTGTTGGCGGTAAAGCAGCCCTGCAACCAGTCATTCAGCACCGCCTTCTGGCCGGTATCGTGCAGCCGCAGCAAGTCCGACAGCCTGGGCAGCGCAGTCTGGACGGGTGCTGGCGCAGCGGGTGGCGCGTTGTAAAAAGCCAGCTTGGCCGGTGGCGCATCTTGCGCAAAGGCCCGCACCAACTCGAGGCGGCTCACTTCCAGCGCGCCCAGGCGTTCACGCAAGGCGCCTTCCAGGGCGTTTTCCCAGCCTTGCTCGATGTGCAGGCGGCTCCACAAGCCCTGCAAGTGGTTAAGCCCATGCTTTTGTAGCCAGGGCTGCAACTTGCCGTCTGTCATGACCTTGGCCTGCAGCGCCTTGAGCGCCTCCAGCCGGGCCGACAGCTCGGCAAGCAGTGCCGACTCGCGGTTCAAGGCCAGCTGCTGTTCGCGCCGCCGCTCATCAAGTTCGGGCGCGCTGTCGGTCAGGGTCTCGAGCCGGGCCTGCGCTACGCTGGATGCCTCCTGCGCCTGTTCCAGCAAAAGCTGCTGCTCGGCCAGTTTGTGTTCATCGGGCGCCACCAGGTTGTTGCGATCAGCCAGCAAGCGTTCACGGCGCGTGGCCATCTGGCGCGACTGTTCCTCAATGCCACGCTGCTCGGCGGCCAGCACACCAATTTGCTGCTGCACCTGGGCCACGCTGGCGCGCTGGTCGCTGGCGACGCGCTGGGCCTGGCGCAAGGCATCCTCCATGGTTGGCAGGTGCTGAGCCTGCTCTTCCAATTGGGCGGCCAGCACCTCGTTTTTATCTTCGCCAAGCAGTTCCAGCTCGGCCAGGTCTTCCAGCGCGGCCTCCGCATCACTGCGGCGTATGGCCCATTCGGTGGCCTGCTCCTGCAAGGTGCGCAGCCGCAGCTCAACCCGCTGGCGCCCTTCCACCACAAAACGGATCTCGGCCTCCAGCCGCCCGACCTCGGCACTGGCTTCGTACAAGCGGCCCTGCGCCTGGTTGACCTGGTCGCCCGCGGCGTAATGGGCCTGGCGCACGGCTTCCAGCTCGGCCTCGATGTGGCGCAGGTCGGCCATGCGGCTTTCCAGCGCATTCACCGCAGTCAGGCCTTCACTTTGAATCCGCTCCTGCTCAGACTGCGACTCAGTCCGCTTCAGGAACCAGAGCTGGTGCTGCTTCAGGGTGCCCGTGGCCGTTAGGGCATTGAATTTTTGCGCTACCTCGGCCTGTTTTTCCAGCTTGTCGAGGTTGGCGTTGAGCTCGCGCAAAATGTCTTCGACCCGGGTCAGGTTTTCCCGCGTGTCGCCGAGACGGTTCTCGGTTTCGCGCCGGCGTTCCTTGTACTTGGACACGCCCGCCGCCTCTTCCAGGAACAGTCGCAGCTCCTCGGGCTTGCTCTCGATGATGCGGCTGATGGTGCCCTGGCCAATGATGGCGTAAGCACGCGGCCCCAGCCCGGTGCCCAAAAACACATCCTGCACGTCGCGCCGGCGCACCACCTGGTTGTTGATAAGGTAACTGCTGTTGCC
>JAQSDS010000015.1 GCA_029946045.1 Rhodoferax sp. | reverse complement strand
CACGCGCTCACCGCACTATCCGTATGCTGGCCGCCCACGGCATCCAGCACGTGCGAACCCACGTCGACGTCACCGAACCCGGTCTGGCTACCTTGCAAGCCATGCTGGAAGTGCGCGACGAGGCGCGCCCGCTGATCGACCTGCAGATCGTCGCTTTCCCGCAAGAAGGCATCGAGTCGTTTGCCAATGGCCGCGCGCTGATGACTGAAGCGGTGGCCATGGGGGCAGACGTGGTCGGTGGTATTCCGCATTTTGAGAACACGCGTGACCAGGGCGTGTCGTCGGTGCACTTTCTGATGGACCTGGCTGAACGCAACGACTGTCTGGTCGATGTGCACTGTGACGAAACCGACGACCCGAATTCGCGGTTTTTGGAGGTTCTGGCCGAAGTGACCCGCGTGCACAGCATGGGCGCACGCGTCACGGCCAGCCACACTACGGCCATGGGTTCGTACGACAACGCCTACTGCTTCAAGCTCTTTCGGCTGCTCAAGCAGGCTGGTCTGAGCTTCATCAGTTGCCCTACCGAAAGCATCCACCTGCAAGGCCGTTTTGACAGCTACCCCAAACGCCGTGGCCTGACCCGCGTGCCGGAACTCGACCGGGCCGGCCTGAACGTGTGTTTTGCGCAAGACTCCATCGTCGACCCCTGGTACCCGCTGGGTAACGGCAACATTTTGCGCATTCTGGACGCCGGGCTGCACATCTGTCACATGCTGGGCTACGACGACCTGCAGCGCGGCCTGGATTTTGTCAGTGACCACAGCGCCAAAGCGCTGGCGCTGGGTGAGGGTTACGGCATCGACGTGGGTCGTCCGGCCAATCTGGTGCTGCTGTCAGCCGACAGCGATTACGAGATGCTGCGCACGCAAGGCCAGGCGCTGGTCTCGATCCGGCATGGCCAGGTGATCATGCGCAGGACGGTGGGCGAGGTGGCGTGGGCTTGAGGCCGCGTGCTTGGGCAGGCAGCAGGTATATTGCGCCTGCCATGACCATGAACCCATTACCAAAGGAAAAAAACCATGTCTGAGACCCTCCGTGGCGGCTGCCTGTGCGCAGCGGTGCGCTATGAAATTACCCAAGCCTTGCAGACCATCATCGCCTGCCATTGCACGCATTGCCAAAAGGCCTCGGGTTCGGGCGCGAGCCACAACGCCATTGTGCCGGCGGCCGCATTCCGGCTGGTCTCTGGCGGGACCAAGTGTTACACCGACACGGCCGAAAGCGGGAATCGACTCTATCGCCATTTTTGCGGCGACTGTGGCTCGCCCATTTTCAGCCAGCGTGAGCACGCACCCCACGTGATGGTGTTGAAAGTCGGTTCACTCGATGACTCCAACGCGATGAAACTGGCCATGAACATCTGGACACGCAGCGCCCGTCCCTGGATGCCTATTGATCCGGATGTGACAAATTACCCGGAAAACAGACCGGCCAGCTGACAGCCGAATGTGCCCTGTCACCCAAGGGCAATCCGACCAGTAAAACCGTGCTGGCGGTGCCTCGGCTTGGCAGGCAATTGCTTTTGACCCAGCGGCCCAGCCCCTACACTCAAACGCATGGCAACCTCCAACCTCTCTTCCTTCATCTGGTCGGTAGCCGACCTGCTTCGTGGCGATTACAAGCAGTCCGAGTACGGCAAAGTCATCCTGCCCTTCACCGTGCTGCGCCGCCTGGACTGCGTTTTAGAGCCCAGCAAAGCCGCTGTGCTGGCCGAAAAAACCACCCGCGAAGCCGCAGGCCTCAACCCCGAGCCCTTTCTGCTGCGCAAGTCCGGCCAGTTGTTCTACAACACCTCGCCCCTGGACCTCAAAAAGCTCATGGGTGACCAAGACCACATTGGTGAAAACCTGCGGGCCTACCTGCAAGCCTTTAGCCCGGCGGTGAGCGACATTTTTGAGAGTTTCGAATTTCACGTCCAAATCGACAAACTGGCCAAGTCCGGCCTGCTTTACATGGTGACTGAAAAGTTTGCCAACATCGACCTGCACCCCGATGTCGTCAGCAACGCTGACATGGGCGCGGTGTTTGAAGAGCTGATCCGCAAATTTGCCGAGCTCTCCAACGAAACCGCTGGTGAACACTTCACCCCGCGTGAGGTCATTCGCCTCATGGTCAACCTGCTGTTCATTGAAGACGATGCCATTCTGACCCTGCCCGGCGTGGTGCGCAGTATGTACGACCCGGCCATTGGCACCGGCGGCATGCCCAGCGTGGCGGGCGAACATCTGGCCAGCCTCAACCCCGATGCCCGGCTGGTGATGTATGGCCAGGAACTCAACCCCGAGTCCTACGCCATCTGCAAAGCCGACATGCTGATCAAGGGGCAAGACATTGCCAACATTGTTTTTGGCAACACCTTGTCGAACGATGGCCTGCGTGATTTGCTGTTTGACTACGCGCTGAGTAATCCGCCGTTCGGGGTGGAGTGGAAAAAGATCGAAGCCACCATCCGTAAAGAAGCCGAGCAAATGGGCTTCAACGGCCGCTTTGGCCCCGGCCTGCCCCGCGTCAGCGATGGTTCCTTGTTGTTCTTGCTGCACCTGGTGTCCAAAATGCGGCCGGCCCGCGACGGCGGCAGCCGCTTTGGCATTGTGCTCAACGGCTCGCCCTTGTTTACCGGCGGCGCAGGCAGTGGCGAGAGTGAAATTCGCCGCTACATGCTGGAAAGCGATTTGGTGGAGGCCATCATCGGCCTGCCCACCGACATGTTTTACAACACCGGCATCAGCACCTATGTCTGGATCGTCAGCAACCGCAAGCCCGCAGCGCGCAAAGGCAAGCTGCAACTGATTGACGCCAGCAGTTTCTGGCAAAAAATGCGCAAGAGCCTGGGCAGCAAGCGCAAGGAACTCAGCCCCGAACACATTGACGACATCACTCGTCTGTTTGGTAATTTTGAAGAAGTCACGCGTGACGGTGTGCCCATCAGCCGCATCTTCAACAACGACGACTTCGGCTACCACACCATCACTGTCGAGCGGCCTGAGCGCGACGCGGCTGGCAAGGTGCTGCTGGGCAGCAAAGGCAAGGCCAAGGGCAAGCCCATGCCGGACGCCAGCCTGCGCGATACCGAAAACGTGCCCTTGAGCCAGGACATTGCCGAGTATTTCAAGCGCGAAGTGCTGCCCCATGCGCCGGATGCCTGGATCGACACCGACAAAACCAAGGTGGGTTACGAAATACCGTTCAACCGCCACTTCTACGTCTTCAAGCCGCCGCGCCCGCTGGCCGAGATTGACGCCGAACTCAAAGGCGTGACGGACCGCATCCTGACCATGATCGGCGGGTTGACTGCATAATGGACAGAGAGAAAAACACCATGCAACTCACACCACAACTCCAGCAGAAATTGACCCAAGCCGTGCAGACGTCGATGCGCATTGAGGGTTACAGGGCGCAGACCTTGCCGCAAACGCAGGCGGCGGCCAAGTTGCTGATGGAGCAGCAGCGTGTCCAAGTATCAGTACCGGCAAAGTGACATACACCAGCCAGACTCTGACCTGCCCGTCAACCGTCTTGGCTATCCTGGACGCACTATTGCACCCTGCTGGGTGGGGTGACGAAACAATGATTGGCTGTTGCCTGGAATTCGTTTATAGACGAAAATCGCCATGTACCAAATAAGCCACTACATAAGCTTCGAGGATCGGCGGGATGTCTATGTTGATTGGTTGGAAAATTTGCGAGACATCACCGCCAAAATTGCCGTCATCCGGCGAGTGGCCCGAATGGAGGCTGGCAATTTTGGTGATCACAGGTTTTGCCGGGATGGCGTGTCCGAGTGACGCATCGATGTGGGTGCTGGCTACCGGCTACCGGGTGTACTACGCCATGGCTGGCAAACAACTGGTGCTGTTGTTATGCGGGGGTGATAAACGGACGCAGAACGCCGACATCGACCGCGCCTGCTCTTATTGGAAACATTGGCAAAAGGAGAAAAGCAATGAATGACAGACCGCATGACGAAGCCATGATTGAGTTGTATCGCAAAGACCCCGAGTTAGCCCGGCAAGTGATCAACAGCATTCTGGAAGACGAGAACGGTGACCAAGGTGAACTCCTGGTCATTCTGCGGCAGATGGCCGCTGCCTTTGGTGGCGTGCCAGCCATCGCAGCGCAAGCGCACCTGAACCCCACGCAGCTTTACCGTACCTTGTCGCCCGAGGGTAACCCGGCGCTGAGCAGCCTGTCAGCCATTCTCAAAGCCATGGGCTTGCGGCTTGCAGTCTTGCCCAAAAATACGCCGGCAGCGCATGCGTAATTCTTTGACCACCCCATGAGCTTGCCGCGTTACCCGGAGTACAAGGACAGCGGTGTGGCGTGGCTGGGGGATGTGCCGGGGCATTGGGATGTGAAGCGACTCAAGCGCAATCTGACTTTGTTGACTGAGAAAACAGACCGACGTGAAAATCCAGTTGCCTTGGAAAACATCGAGGGTTGGACTGGACGATTTATTCCAACAGAAACTGAGTTTCAAGGCGATGGCATTGCCTTTGACGCAGGTGACATCTTGTTTGGCAAATTGCGACCGTACCTCGCTAAAGCCTATCGCGCCGAGTCTTCTGGCGAGGCAGTTGGTGATTTCCACGTTCTGCGACCTGCCCCTGCAATTGACAGTCGGTTTGCGCAGTACCAAATACTGAACCGAGAATTTATCGCCATTGTGGATGGCTCGACATTCGGCTCAAAAATGCCCCGTGCGAGCTGGGAGTTCGTTGGCGGAATGAAAGTGACGACGCCAACCCTCACCGAACAAACCCAAATTGCCGCCTTCCTCGACCGCGAAACCGCCAAGATTGACGAACTGGTGGCCGAGCAGCGACGGCTGATGGAACTGCTGAAAGAAAAGCGCCAGGCCGTCATCTCCCACGCCGTCACCCGGGGCCTGAACCCCGACGCGCCCCTGAAGCCATCCGGCATCGAATGGCTGGGGGATGTGCCGGAGCATTGGGAGGTGAAACAGCTCAAACACATATCTCCCGCAATGACTGTTGGAATTGTCGTAAACCCCAGCAGTTTCGTGGCCGACGAAGGTCGGCCTTTCATCTACGGCGGCGACATCCGTGAGGGCGTCATTGATTGGGTCAATGCACGATGCATTGATACGGTGTCAAGTGACAAGCACGTAAAAACCCAACTTCATGCCGGGGACTTATTGACGGTTCGTGTTGGTGCGCCAGGAATTACTGCAGTCGTCCCAAAAGAGTGCGAAGGTGGAAACTGCGCCTCTGTCATGCATATTCGTCAGGGGCCATTCAACTCCAATTGGCTCTGCTACACGATGAATACCCGCATTGTCCGGTTCCAGGTCGAAGTGGTGCAGTATGGTGCTGCGCAGGAACAGTTCAACATCAGCCATGCAGTGAACTTCTGGACGCCAACGCCGCCAAGATCCGAGCAGGATGAGATCACAGCATTCTTGGACAGCGAAACCGCCAAACTTGACACCCTCACCGCCGAAGCCCAACGCGCCATCGACCTGCTGCAAGAACGCCGCACCGCGCTGATCTCCGCCGCCGTCACCGGCCAGATTGATGTGCGGGGTGCGGTGGCATAGTCTCACGCTCCTTTTCCAAGCTCCACCCAAAATATACCTTTTCAGGTAAGATTAGCCATGCCGCAACAAGACAAACCGCTCGCGTGGATAGGTAGCAGCAAGAAGGATTTGATGGCTTTGCCGTTGGAGGTGCGCAAGTTCTTTGGCCATGCGCTGGATTTTGCCCAGCGTGGCAGCAAGCACGACGCGGCCAAGGTGCTCAAGGGTTTTGGCGGTGCGGGTGTGCTGGAGGTGGTGGAAGACGACCAGGACGGCACTTATCGCGCCGTCTATACCGTCAAATTTGCGCAGGCGGTGTTTGTGCTGCATTGCTTCAACAAGAAGAGCAAGCGCGGCAGCGAGACACCCAAAGAGGACATGGACATTATTCGCGCACGGCTCAAGGTGGCCGAGGCGCTTGCAAAGGAGCTGTGACATGAAAAAGCAAGCAACAACACGCACCATCAACGGCATCGAGGTTGAAATGGGTTCGGGCAATGTGTTTGCCGACCTGGGCCTGCCCGACGCCGACAAGCTCAAGATCAAGTCTGGTCTGGTGATTGAAATCACCCGGGCGATTGCGCAACTCAAACTCACCCAGAAAGCCGCCGCCGAGCGCATGGGCATTCCCCAGCCCAAGGTGTCATCCATGCTGCGGGGCGACTTCTCGAACCTGTCTGAGCGCAAGCTGATGGACTGCCTGAACCGGCTGGGCTACGACATCGAAATCAAGGTACGGCCCGCAGCGGAACCGATTGGGCATTTGATGTTGGCGGTTGCCTGAACTTGGTTGCTATGAATACAGTAGGATCCCGCGCTGTTTCTGCGTGGGCGACAGGCCGGTTTTATTGATGTCGCAGCAACATTCCCAGCAACACCATGAATCGCACTATTTAAAGTATGATTTGTAGTATTCAAAAACTGTCTTTTTGGAGTGCTTGCCATGGCCTACATCAGCGCTAACGATCTCAAAACCAAAGGTGTGTCCGCCATTGAGCTGGCGCTGGGCAGTGCACCCGAAGCCACCATCTCGGTGCGCGGCAAAGACAAATTTGTGGTGATGAACATGGCCCATTACCACTACCTGCGCGAATGCGAGCTGGACGCCGCACTGGCCCAGACCCGGGCCGACATGGCGGCAGGGCGCATGGTGCAGGAGTCGCCCGAGGCGCATCTGGCGCGGCTAGACGCTGCCAACCTGGCCTCTTGACCATGCAGCAACCCATGCTGGGCTATGCGCTGGTTTTTACCGAGCAATACGCCCGCCGGGCGGCGCAATTTCTCAAGCGCCACCCCGACTTGCGGCAGCACTATTTGAAAACCCTGCAACTGCTGGAGGCCAACCCGACGCATCCGTCGCTGCGACTGCATGCGCTTCAAGGCAAGCACCAGGGCCTGCATTCGGTGTCGATCAACTTGTCGTACCGCATCACGTTGGAGCTGT
Source organism: Rhodoferax sp. (assembly GCA_029946045.1). Taxonomy (GTDB): domain Bacteria; phylum Pseudomonadota; class Gammaproteobacteria; order Burkholderiales; family Burkholderiaceae_C; genus Rhodoferax. The sequence continues at coordinate 1,952 of JAQSDS010000015.1, read as the reverse complement.
TGATACAAGACCACCAGATCATTCCGGTGAACGTGGGTGACCACGACGCGGTTTATTGAGACTGCCCCCACGGCAGCGCCCCAGGGAAAACACAAGAATGAGCCTGCATAAAGAAATCAGCTTCGAGACCGACATCTGTCAGCACCTCAGCCAACACGGCTGGCTGTACGCCGAAGGTGATGCCGCAGGCTACGACCGCGCACGTGCCTTGTTCCCTGCCGACGTGCTGGCCTGGGTTCAGGCCACGCAGCCCAAAGCCTGGGAAACCATCACCAAGAATCACGGCAGCAAAGCAGCCGACACCCTGTTGACCCGCCTGCGCGACCAGTTGGACCAGCGCGGCACGCTGGATGTGCTCCGCTTTGGGCTTGAGCTGCTGGGTCTCAAAACCCCGCTGAAGCTGGCCGAATTCAAACCAGCGCTGGCCATCAACCCCGACATCCTCGTCCGTTTTGCTGCCAACCGCCTGCGCGTGGTGCGCCAGGTGCGCTATTCGCTGCACTGTGAGAACAGCATCGACCTGGTGCTGTTTCTGAACGGCCTGCCAGTAGCTACGGTGGAACTCAAGACCGATTTCACCCAGAGCATTGGCGATGCCATCGACCAGTACCGCTTTGACCGCAACCCGCGCCCCAAGGGCCAGGCACCTGAGCCGTTGCTGTCGTTTCCCCATGGGGCGCTGGTGCACTTTGCGGTGAGTAACCAAGAGGTGGCCATGGTCACCCGGCTGGACGGCCCGGCCACCGTGTTCCTGCCCTTCAACCTGGGCAACGACGGCGCGGCGGGCAATCCGGTGAATGCCGCAGGCGGCCACCGAACTGCTTACCTTTGGGAGCAGGTCTGGGCACGGGACAGCTGGCTGGAGATACTGGGCCGCTACCTGATTGCAGTTCGCAATAAGAAGGGTCTGATCGAGCGTGTCATCTTCCCGCGTTATCACCAGCTGGACGTCACCCGCAAACTCCAGGCGGCCGTGGTGGTCGACGGCCCGGGCGGCAAGTACCTGATTCAGCACAGCGCGGGCTCGGGCAAAACCAACTCCATTGCCTGGACAGCGCACTTTCTGGCCGAACTGCACCGGGCAGACCACGCCAAGGTGTTTGATACCGTGCTGGTGGTGAGTGACCGCAATGTGATTGACTCGCAGCTGCAAGAGGCCTTGTTCGACTTTCAGCGCACCACTGGCGTAGTGGCCACCATCAACAACAACGAGGGCAGCAAAAGCGCGGCCCTGGCCGATGCCTTGTCGGGCACCAAGAAGATTGTGGTCTGCACCATCCAGACCTTCCCGTTTGCGCTGGAGGCCGTGCGCGAACTGGCCGCCACGCAGGGCAAGCGCTTTGCCGTGATTGCCGACGAAGCGCACAGCTCGCAAACCGGCGCTGCGGCGGCCCAGCTGAAGGCTGTTCTCAGCGCGGATGAGCTGAAAGACCTGAACGACGGCGGCGAAGTCAGTATGGATGACATCCTGGCGGCGCAAATGGCTACCCGCGCCAATGACGGCGGCATCACCTTTGTGGCTTTCACGGCCACGCCCAAGAACAAGACCCTGGAGCTGTTTGGCACCCGCCCAGACCCGACACAACCCGCTGGGCCGGGCAACCTGCCCCAGCCGTTCCACGTTTATTCAATGCGCCAGGCCATCGAAGAAAAGTTCATCCTGGACGTTTTGCAGAACTACACGCCCTACAAATTGGCGTTCAAGCTGGCGCACCATGGCCTGACTGGCGACCAGGAACTGACCGAGACCGAGGTGGAGCGCAACGCCGCCCTCAAGCGCATCATGGGCTGGGTCAAGCTGCACCCCTACAACATCGCGCAGAAGGTGCAGGTGGTGGTTGAGCATTTCCGTGAGTTTGTGGCACCGCTGCTCAGCGGTAGAGCCAAGGCCATGGTGGTGGTTGGCAGCCGGGTCGAGGCGGTGCGCTGGCAGATCGCCATTGAGAAATACA
>JAQSDS010000014.1 GCA_029946045.1 Rhodoferax sp. | reverse complement strand
TGCCCAGTGTGTTTGAAATTGGTCACAACTTTGCCAACGTGGACATCACCAAGGAGTCCATTCCTGTGGTGCCCACCATCCACTACCAGATGGGCGGTATTCCGACCAATATCTATGGTCAGGTGGTGACGCCAAGCAATGGCAATCCAAGCGCCGTGGTCAATGGCCTGTATGCCGTGGGTGAATGCGCCTGCGTCAGCGTGCACGGCGCCAATCGCCTGGGTACCAACTCCCTGCTTGATATTGTGGTGTTCGGCCGGGCGGCCGGCAAACACATTGTCGAGTTCAACAAGGAAAACGAAGTACACAAGTCATTGCCCGAAAACGGCGCCGACATTTCCCTGGAGCGCCTGAACCGACTCAACACGGCCACGACTGGCGAGTACGCACAGGTGGTGGCTGGCGACATGCGCGACATCATGCAACAGCACGCCAGCGTGTTCCGTACCCAGGCCAGCATGGACGAGGGCGTTGCCAAAATTGCCGAATTGCGCCAACGCGTGACCGGTATCAAGCTGACCGACAAGTCGCGCCTCTCCTGGAACCTCCGGCCACTGCTGGAGCGCATTGAAGCGCTTGAAGTTGAAAACATGATCGAGGTGGCGCAGGCAACCATGGTGTCGGCTGCAGCCCGACATGAATGTCGCGGTGCCCACAGCGTCGCGGATTACGACCGGGCTGCCGATGACGCCACCTGCCCGCTGGGACGTGATGATGTCAATTGGCTCAAGCATACGCTGTGGGACAGTGCGAGCAACAGCCTGAGCTACAAGCCGGTGAACCTCAAGCCGCTGACTGTGGACTCCATACCACCCAAGATCCGCACTTTTTAAGCCCCGGCTCTGCTGGTTTTGACCCTTATTGATATCTCGCCAGGCAGCTCTTCACCGACCGCCTGCATCTAAGAAAGCAAATCATGGCTAAACGTACTATCCAAATTTATCGCTACAACCCTGACACCGATGCCAAGCCCTACATGCAGACCATCGAGGTCGAGCTTGATGGTAGCGAGCGCATGCTGCTTGACGTGTTGGTCAAGCTCAAGGAAATCGATCCCACGCTCTCGTACCGACGTTCATGCCGCGAAGGCATTTGTGGCTCCGATGCGATGAACATCAACGGTAAAAACGGTCTGGCATGTCTGATCAACATGCTGACATTGCCAGGCACCATTGTGCTCAAGCCTTTGCCAGGCTTGCCGGTGGTGCGCGACCTGATTGTCGACATGACGCTGTTTTTCAAGCAGTACCACTCGATCAAGCCCTACCTGGTCAACGACAGCCGTCCGCCAGAAAAAGAGCGCTTGCAGAGTCCGGAAGAACGCGAGGAACTCAATGGCTTGTACGAGTGCATCTTGTGCGCGAGCTGTTCCACCAGCTGCCCGGTATTTTGGTGGAATCCTGACAAATTCGTCGGTCCGGCAGGTCTGCTGCAAGCCTACCGCTTTATTGCCGACAGCCGTGACGAAGCCACCAGCGAGCGTCTGGACAACCTTGAAGACCCTTACCGCCTGTTCCGCTGCACCACCATCATGAACTGCGTGGATGTTTGCCCGAAAGGCCTGAACCCTACCAAGGCGATTGGCAAGATCAAGGAACTGATGGTGCGCCGCGCCATCTGATGCCGCACTGATGGACAACTCTGGCATGGAAACAGGCGACGCCCTGATCGATCAACGCGTGCTGAGCAAGCTCAAGTGGCGCTGCCGCCGGGGCTTGCTCGAGAACGATATTTTTATCGAGCGTTTCTTCAATAGGTTTGAGTCCACCCTCACTGTCAAGCAGACGCAAGGTCTAAACCTTCTAATGGACCTCAGCGATTCAGATCTGCTGGATTTGCACCTTGGGCGCAAAACGCTGGCTCAAGTGGATGCGAATCTGGTGCAAGACGAAGTCTGCGAAGTTTTAACTATGCTGAAAAAACCACCTGAAAGGTCCCTATGAAACTGTCTGAAAATAAAGCCACCCTGTCGTTTAGCAATGGCAGCCCCAGCATCGATTTGCCGGTTTACCAGGGGACGGTTGGTCCGGACGTGGTCGATATCCGCAAGCTCTATGGCCAGACGGGCATGTTCACCTATGACCCAGGTTTTTTGTCAACGGCTGCGTGCCAGTCGGCCATCACCTACATTGATGGTGACAAGGGCGAGCTGCTGTACCGTGGCTACCCCATTGAGCAGTTGGCGACACAGTGCGATTACCTTGATACCTGCCATTTGTTGCTCAAGGGTGAATTGCCCAACGTGCAACAGCGCCAGGACTTTCACAAGTTGGTGATCAACCACACCATGGTCAATGAGCAGATGCAGTTTTTCATGCGTGGTTTTCGCCGCGATGCGCATCCCATGGCGGTCCTGACCGGACTGGTGGGCGGTCTGTCGGCCTTCTACCACGACAGCACCGACATCAACAACCCGCAGCACCGTGAGATTGCGGCCATTCGATTGATCGCCAAAATGCCCACGCTGGTGGCTATGGCTTACAAGTATGGCATCGGCCAGCCTTACATGTATCCGCAAAATGACCTCAGCTACGCGGGTAACTTCCTGCGCATGATGTTCGGTACGCCGTGCGAAGAATACGTGGTCAACCCGGTGCTGGAGCGCGCCCTGGACCGCATCTTCATTTTGCACGCCGACCACGAGCAAAATGCCTCGACCTCCACGGTCCGCTTGTGCGGCTCGTCAGGTACCAACCCGTTCGCGGCGATTGCTGCTGGTGTGGCTTGCCTGTGGGGCCCCGCTCACGGTGGTGCCAATGAAGCCTGCCTGAACATGCTGGAAGATATTCAGCGCCAGGGTGGTGTTGCCAAGGTGGGCGAGTTCATGGAGCAAGTCAAGGACAAGAACTCTGGCGTCAAGCTGATGGGTTTTGGTCACCGCGTTTACAAAAACTATGACCCACGCGCCACCCTGATGCAACAAACTTGCAACGAGGTGTTGTTGGAGTTGGGTCTCGAGAATGATCCTTTGTTCAAGTTGGCCAAGGCAGTTGAAAAGATCGCGCTCGAAGACGATTATTTTGTGTCGCGTAAGCTGTACCCGAACGTCGACTTCTACTCAGGTATCGTCCAGCGTGCCATCGGTATTCCGGTCAATTTGTTCACTGGCGTTTTTGCCCTGGCACGCACCGTCGGCTGGATCGCCCAGCTCAACGAAATGATCAGCGACCCAGAGTACAAAATTGGCCGTCCGCGTCAGTTGTTTACAGGTTCTGTCACGCGTCACGTTTTGCCTGTGGCTGAGCGTTAAGCCCTAGCGCGCTTCAAAAACCCGCCGACTGGCAACAGCGGCGGGTTTTTTTATACGCCCCAGCCGTTTAAAATCTGCGATTCACCTAGGAACCACCATGGGACGCACTCTTTACGACAAACTTTGGGACGAACACGTCGTCCACACCGAAGAAGACGGTACCGCGCTGCTTTACATTGATCGCCATCTGGTGCACGAAGTCACCAGTCCCCAGGCGTTCGAAGGGCTGCGGCAGTCCAAGCGGCCGGTCTGGCGCATCAGCTCGATCGTGGCCACGGCCGACCACAACACACCCACGACCGGTTGGGAACTGGGTTATGACGGCATCACCGATCCCACCAGCAAAGAGCAGGTCATGACGCTCGACGCCAACATCAAGGAATACGGCGCCGCCGCCTACTTTCCGTTCATGTCGCAGCGTCAGGGCATCGTCCACGTGATTGGCCCGGAAAACGGCGCCACCCTGCCCGGCATGACGGTTGTTTGCGGTGACTCGCACACCTCCACCCACGGCGCTTTCGGTGCCCTGGCACACGGCATTGGCACCAGCGAGGTCGAACACGTCATGGCCACGCAGACCCTGCTTGCCAAAAAAGCCAAAAACATGCTGGTCCGGGTTAATGGCGTGCTGCCGCACGGTTGTACCGGCAAGGACATTGTGCTCGCGGTGATCGGCCGAATAGGCACTGCGGGTGGCACTGGCTACACCATTGAATTTGGTGGTGCCGCCATTCGTGCCTTGAGTATGGAAGCGCGCATGACCGTCTGCAACATGGCCATTGAGGCTGGTGCCCGCGCCGGCCTGGTGGCCGTAGACGAAAAAACCATTCAGTATGTCAAGGGGCGTCCCTTGGCCCCTGGCTACAACGCGCCGAATGCGGCCTCCGCTGCCGTCGAGTGGGATCAGGCCGTGGCGTACTGGAAGACCTTGCAGTCCGATGCCGACGCGCACTTTGATGCCGTGGTCGAAATCGACGCTGCCCAGTTGGTGCCACAAGTGACCTGGGGCACGTCGCCCGAAATGGTGCTGGGCATTGATGACCGGGTGCCTGATCCAGACCGTGAAAAAGATGCCAACAAGCGCGGCGCCATTGAGCGCGCCCTGGCCTACATGGGGTTGGAGCCTGGCAAAGCTTTGAGCGACCTGTACGTCGACAAGGTTTTTATAGGCTCATGCACCAACAGCCGTATCGAAGACATGCGAGAGGCTGCGGCTGTGGTCAAGGCCTTGGGTCGCAAAGTGGCACCCAACATCCGACTGGCCATGGTGGTGCCGGGTTCCGGCCTGGTCAAGGCGCAGGCCGAGCGAGAAGGTCTGCATGATATTTTCCGTGCTGCCGGTTTTGAGTGGCGCGAACCGGGTTGCTCGATGTGCCTCGCCATGAATGCCGACCGGCTCGAGCCGGGCGAACGTTGCGCATCCACCAGCAACCGGAACTTTGAAGGCCGGCAAGGTGCCGGGGGCCGTACCCATCTGGTCAGCCCGGCCATGGCGGCTGCAGCTGCTATCCATGGTCATTTTGTCGATGTGCGCAAGTTCGTTTAAGCCAAGTTACAAGGACACTGTCATGAAATCATTGAGTACTTTGTTCATCGCTGCCACGCTGCTGGCACTGGTCGGCTGCAATACCGTCAAGGGCGTGGGTCAGGACCTGCAAAAAGCAGGCACCACGATCGAAGACGCAGCCAAAAAGAAATAAAGGCACACCATGCAAAAATTCACCTTGCACAAGGGCCTGGTTGCGCCGATGGACCGGGAAAATGTGGATACCGATGCCATCATTCCCAAGCAGTTCCTCAAGTCGATCCGCAAAACCGGCTTTGGCCAAAACCTGTTCGACGCGTGGCGCTATCTGGATGCGGGCTACCCCGGGCAGGACCCCGCCAGCCGCCAGCCCAACCCGGACTTCGTGCTGAATCAGCCACGTTTTCAGGGCGCTTCCATTTTGCTGGCGCGCAAAAATTTTGGTTGTGGTTCCTCGCGTGAGCACGCCCCCTGGGCTTTGGACCAGTTTGGTTTTCGTGCCATCATTGCCCCCAGCTACGCCGACATCTTCTTCAACAACAGTTTCAAGAATGGCTTGTTGCCGATTGTGCTGACCGAAGCCCAGGTGGCGCAATTGTTTGACGACGTGGCAGCCTTCCCCGGCTATGCCCTGACGATTGACCTGGAGCGCCAGCGCGTGGTTAAACCCGATGGCGAAGAAATGCCTTTCGAGGTTCAAGCCTTTCGCAAATACTGTTTGCTCAATGGCTTCGACGACATCGGTCTGACGCTGCGCCATACCGACAAGATCAAGGCCTTCGAGGCAGAACGTCTGGCACAAAAGCCCTGGCTGGCGCACACCATGCTGGCCTAAGTAATTTAAATCATCCATCACAACCATGAAAATTGCAGTTTTACCCGGCGACGGCATTGGTACCGAAATTGTGGCCGAGGCCGTCAAGGTTCTTGGGGCCCTTGATGTGTGCTTTGAAATGGAAACGGCCCTGGTCGGCGGTGCCGCCTATGAAGCCCACGGCCACCCCTTGCCTGAGTCCACCCTGAAGTTGGCCAAAGAGGCTGATGCCATTTTGTTTGGCGCGGTCGGTGACTGGAAGTTCGACACGCTCGACCGCCCCTTGCGTCCGGAGCAGGCCATTCTGGGTCTGCGCAAACACCTTGGGCTGTTTGCCAATTTCCGCCCCGCCATTTGTTATGAGGAACTGGTGAATGCGTCCAGCCTCAAGCCGGAGCTGATCTCGGGTCTCGACATCCTGATCATTCGCGAACTGACCGGTGACATCTATTTTGGTCAGCCCCGGGGTCGTCGCATCGCGGTCGATGGACATTTTCCTGGCGCCGAAGAAGCCTTTGACACCATGCGCTACAGCCGCCCCGAAGTGGAGCGTATTGCCCATGTGGCATTCCAGGCGGCGCGCACGCGCAAGGCAGCGGGTTCAGAGGGTCGTGTCACCAGCGTCGATAAAGCCAATGTGCTGGAAACCTTCCAGTTCTGGAAAGACATCGTCACCGAGGTCGGCCTACAGTACCCCGACATTGCGCTCGACCACATGTATGTCGACAACGCGGCCATGCAACTGGTGCGCGCGCCCAAGAAATTTGACGTGGTGGTCACTGGCAACATGTTTGGCGACATCCTGAGTGATGAAGCGTCCATGCTCACGGGCTCGATCGGCATGTTGCCGTCGGCTTCCATGAATGCCAACAAACAGGGATTGTTTGAACCCAGCCACGGCAGCGCACCCGACATTGCCGGCAAAGGCATTGCCAACCCGTTGGCGACTATTTTGAGCGCTGCCATGATGCTGCGTTTCAGCCTGAACCAGCCCGAGGCGGCCGGCCGTATTGAAGCTGCCGTCAAGCGCGTGCTGTCCCAGGGTCTGCGCACCGCCGATATCTTCAGTGCCGGCAGCACCCGGGTCAGCACCCGCGAGATGGGTGACGCGGTGGTCAAGGCGTTGAAGTAACAAATATTTATTTGATTTGAAAAGGATTCGTGATGAAAGTTGGTAACTTGGTCGGTTTGGTGGGGTGGCGTGGCATGGTGGGCTCGGTGCTGATGGACCGGATGCAAACCGAGGGCGATTTCGCCTTGATCGAGCCGATGTTTTTTTCCACCTCCAACGCAGGTGGTGCCGCTCCGGCATGGGCCAAAAACGAAACCACCCTGAAAGACGCGTTTGATATTGATGCGCTTAAAAGATGCGACATCGTGATCAGCGCCCAGGGCGGGGACTACACCACCGAAGTCTTTCCCAAGCTGCGTGCGGCGGGCTGGACCGGCCACTGGATCGATGCCGCCTCCACGCTGCGCATGGAAAAGGATGCGGTCATCATTCTGGATCCTGTCAACATGCCAGTGATCCAAAAGGCCCTGGCCAGCGGTGGCAAGAACTGGATCGGCGGCAACTGCACCGTCAGCTGCATGCTGATGGGCGTGGGTGCGCTTTACAAAGCGGGCCTGGTCGAGTGGATGAGCACGCAGACTTACCAGGCCGCATCTGGCGGCGGTGCCCAGCACATGCGCGAGCTGCTGACCCAGTACGGTACGCTCAATGCCGAAGTGCGGTCCATGCTGGACGACCCCAAGAGCGCGATTCTGGAAATCGACCGGAAAGTCATCGCTAAACAACGCGCCCTCACTGCTGCTGAGACCGCCAATTTTGGCGTGCCACTGGGTGGCTCGCTCATTCCCTGGATTGACAAAGATCTGGGCAACGGCATGTCCAAGGAAGAGTGGAAAGGTCAAGCCGAGACCAACAAAATTCTGGGCCAGGGTGCGAATTTCGGCTCCGTGGAAACACCGGTGGATGGCTTCTGCGTGCGTGTGGGTGCCATGCGCTGCCATAGCCAGGCTCTGACCTTCAAGCTCAAAAAAGACGTGCCAGTGGCCGACATCGAAGCCATGATTGCGGCCGATAACGCCTGGGTGAAAGTGGTGCCAAATACGCGCGAAGCCACCATCAGGGACCTGACACCCGTGGCCGTGACCGGCACCATGACCATTCCCGTGGGCCGCATCCGCAAGATGGCCATGGGGCCCGAGTATGTGGGTGCCTTCACCATTGGTGACCAGTTGTTGTGGGGTGCGGCCGAGCCGTTGCGCCGTATGTTGCGCATCCTGCTGCAAGCTTGAGCCTTGTTTGACAGCGCCAGACGGATGGTGGTTGATGGCTGCATCTGGTGGCAAAGAGAGCGATCAATTCACCCTATAGAATCGGCCGCTGACAGCAGCTTGGTTCAATCGTGCTGATCTTGTGTCAGCATGGGTCAATTCAGGCGATGGATGCTTGGCTGCGTCCCTGTGTTTTGCTGGTTGAAAACTGGAGTAAAAATTGATTGCTAAGTCCTATCGATGGGAGCTCAAGGCAGTGGCGCTTGCTGCGCTTTTGGCTTTAAGCGGAACCAATGCGCTGGCACTGTCGCTGGGGCGAATCACCGTTCAATCTGCTTTGGGTGAGCCCTTGAATGCAGAAATCGACATTCAGGAGATCAGTTCAGAAGAAGCTGCTTCGCTGAAAGTCCAGCTTGCTTCACCGGCAAATTTCCGGTCTGCCGGGCTGGACTACAGTGCGGTGCTGACTGGTCTCAGGATGGTGTTGCAAAAGCGTCCGGATGGACGTTCTTACTTGCGGCTGAGCAGTGATCGATTGGTACAGGAACCATTTGTTGATCTGATTCTGGACGCGGGTTGGCAAAGCGGTCGCGTGGTGCGCAACTACACCATGCTGTTTGACCCCCCGGACATGCGTCCCGCGCCCGTGGCGCGGCCGCTCTCGGTTCCGTTTTCTGCGCCCACAGCTGCGCCTTTGGCCACGGTCGTGCCTCGCGTGGTCCAAACGCCGCGTTCTGCAGCGCCAGCCAGCCCCGCTGCGGCCCGCCCGCCCGCACTTGCCGCTGATGCCAAATCTGCTGCGCCGGCGGCCGCAAGCACGCCCAGACAGGTGACTGTGCGATCAGGTGACACGGCCAGCAAAATCGCCATACGCCACAAATCGGTCAATGTGTCATTGGACCAAATGTTGGTGGCCTTGCAACGCGGTAACCCCACGGCCTTCATTGAGAGCAACATCAACCGCATCAAAGCCGGTTCCATTTTGACGCTGCCTTCTGACAAGCAGGCCAACGAAGTGACGCCAGTTCAAGCCGGTCAAATCATCACGGCGCAAAGCCAGGACTTCAACC
>JAQSDS010000013.1 GCA_029946045.1 Rhodoferax sp. | reverse complement strand
GGCGCACGCCTGCTCTCATCATGGCCGACGGCCACGCTCAGCAGCAGCGGCGTCGGGACAGTACAAACGCTGGTTAGCAACAGTGCCAACGCTGCCAAGCTCAGCCCACCGCTGACAACGGGGGGGGTGCTGGTGCAGTGTTTGAATCAGTCGTTTGGTGCCATCACTTGCACGGATGGCGCCGCACCGGCCAACGTCAGGGTCAGCATTACCGGTTTTACGGTCAACCTGGGCGACTGGTTTCCGTTTATTGGTACCGACGGCCTGATCAGTTTGCCGCCCGTGCCCCTGCAGCCGCACACCACCATGCGCTACCTGAAATGAGGTGTGACGTGAAAAATTCAGCACTTGCCAACTCCCCATCCAAAGTACCGCAACGCGGAGTGGCTGCCGTTGAATTTGCACTGGTCGCCATTCCGTTTTTCCTGCTGCTGTTTGGCGCAATGGAACTCGGCCGCCTGCTCTACCTTTGGAATACCGTACAAGAAGTCACCCGCCACGCGGCAAGGCAGGCGGTGGTGACAAATTTCAAAGACCCAACTGCCTTGGCGGCAATCAAACAATCCGCAGTATTTCGCGTCAACGCCGGCACCCTGCCAGCAGCACCTGAAATTTCCGACAGCAACGTTGTGATCCGTTACCTGAATGGGGCCGGAGCTGTAGCCTCGCCCATGCCAACCGACCCCAATGACAACATTGCAGCCTGCCTCGACTCCGAGCGTGTAGCCGCTTGCATCCGTTTTGTCGAAGTTTGCTTGAGCACGGGGTCGACTTGCAGCCCCAAGGAATTGATACCGTTTCAACCCATGATTGGCCTGTTTTCTACCAGTGGGGCCAACTCGACTGATTTTTCCGGCATCCGCATTCCTTTGTCTACCGTCCGCATGCCAGCCGAAAGCCTTGGTTATACGGTCCCCTGAGAGGGGAAAATTATCATGAACCTCAAAGTCTCCCTGATCTGCTCAAGCGTCCAAGAACGAGAAGCACTGATGACCTCACTGGCAAGCACGCCCGATGTGGAGGTCAACGTGCACGTGGGCGACGCCAAGCACTTGTTGTCGGTCATTCAAAAAGATCGGCCCCATGTGGTGCTGCTCAATTTCCCGGCCTCTGAGCCCCTGGCGTTTGAGCATATCGAAGCGGCGACCTTGCGGGTACCCGGTGTACTGGTGCTGCTGGTCAGCGCCGACACGTCGATCGACCTGCTCAAGAGTGCCATGGAAGCCGGCGTGCGCCACATCCTGCCGGCTCCGCTCAGCCAGGCCAGCGTGCTGAGTGCGGTGGAGTATTGGCACAAATCAGAGTCCCTGAGCGCGCGCATGACCGACAACAAGGGCGAGTTGCTTGCCTTTGTGAACGCCAAAGGTGGATCGGGCGGAACGTTTTTGGCCAGCAACCTGGGCTACACCCTGGCAGCGGCCGGCAAGAAGGTTCTGCTGGTGGACTTGAACCTGTTTTTTGGCGACATGGTGGCGAACGTGACCGACCGCAAATCGGCTGCCAGCATTCTGGACCTGGCCCGGCAAAGTGAGCTGCTGGACGCTGCCTTACTGGAGTCCAGCGTGTTGGCCGCGCGTGAGAACCTGTACGTGCTGGCCGCACCGCTGTTCCCCTACCACATTGAAGTTCTGACGCCAAAAATACTGCAAAAAATTCTCTTGCTGGCGCTCAGCCACTACGACTTTGTGATGCTGGATGTAGGCCGCACGCTGGACCCCAGCACCATCAAGGCACTCGACCTGTCTGACCACATTTACCTGGTGCTGCAGCTGGCCTTGCCCTCGATTCAGAACGTCAAGCGCATCGAGACCGTGTTTGAAGGTTTGGGCTATGGGCAGGGCAAATTGAATGTGGTGGTGAACCGTTACGAAAAGCACGGCACCATCGCCCTCGATGAACTGGAGCGCGTCACCCAAACCAAGGTGGCGCGCACAGTGCCAGCCAGTTATGAAGCCGTCATGGCTTCGATCAACGAGGGCGTCCCCCTGCCCATTTTGTCGCCGCGCGATCCGGTCACGCACGTTTTGCAAACCTGGGCAAACGATCTGACGCCCGTGTCGGTCAAGCCCAAGAAAAGTTGGTTGGCGTCGCTAACGGCCAGTTTTTAATAGCAAGTGAGAACCATCATGGACCTTAAAACACAAGCGCAGGAGCTCCGGCTGAAATCACCCGTGAGCGTATCGGTCGAAGGACCGGCTGCAGCAACATACTCGCACTCCGAATACCACACGCTCAAGGACAGCTTGCACAGCCAGTTGCTGAGCCGGATCGACCTGAACGTGATGAGCGCAATGAAACCTGAGCGCGTGCGCGACGAGCTCGGGCTGCTGGTCGAACGGCTGCTGCAAGAGACCGGGGTGGCGTTGACTGCCCCGGGTCGCAAGCAACTGGTGCAGGATATTCTGGATGAAATCATGGGCTTGGGGCCACTGGAGCCCCTGCTGGCCGACCCGTCGGTGTCTGACATCTTGGTCAACGGCCCGCACCAGGTGTATGTGGAGCGAAGCGGCAAGCTGCAAAAGACCGATGTCGCTTTTTCCAACGCCGACCACCTGATGAAGATCATCGACAAGATCGTGTCACGCGTAGGCCGTCGGGTGGATGAGTCCAGCCCGATGGTGGACGCACGCCTGCCTGACGGCTCGCGTGTCAACGCGATCATTCCGCCCTTGGCGCTGGACGGCCCGCTACTGTCGATCCGCCGCTTTGCCGTGGTGCCGCTGACCATGAACGACCTGCTGGAAAAACATGCCCTGACACCTGTGCTGGCGCAACTGCTGGCAGCCATGGTGCGGGCCAAGATGAACATCCTGATCTCAGGGGGTACCGGTACCGGCAAAACGACGCTGTTGAACGTGCTTTCTGCGTCTATCCCCCACAGCGAACGCATCGTGACGATTGAAGATGCCGCCGAGTTGCAGCTTCAGCAACCCCATGTGGTTCGTCTGGAAACACGTCCGCCCAACATCGAAGGCAAGGGCGAAGTGAGCCAGCGGGCACTGGTGCGCAACAGCCTGCGCATGCGGCCAGACCGCATCATTGTGGGCGAGGTGCGCGGCGCCGAAGTGCTGGACATGATGCAGGCCATGAACACCGGCCACGAGGGTTCCATGGCCACGGTGCACGCCAACTCGCCACGCGACGCGCTCACCCGGCTGGAGAACATGGCCGGTTATGGCGGCGCCGCCATTCCGCAAGAGGCGATGCGTCAGCAGATCAGCTCGGCCATCATGGCGGTGATCCAGATCGCGCGTCTCAACGATGGACGCCGCAAGATCATCAGCCTGCAGGAAATCAACGGCATGGAAGGCGACATCATCACCATGCAGGAAATCTACCGCTTCCACCAGACCGGCATTGCGCCCGACGGCACAGTCAAAGGCCACTTCAGGGCCACTGGCGTTCGGCCAAAGTTCATGGATCGCCTGAAGTCCTATGGTCTGGAAGTACCGGACGAAACCTTTGACCCTTCCCTTATTTACGAGTGACATCATGGACTACAGTTTTTCACTGCTCTTGATCCTCGGTTTTGTGGCGGTGGTGCTGCTGATCGAAGGGATCTTTGTTTATTGGAACGACACCCGAAGTCCCGAGATGCGCCGCCTGGCGCAGCGGCTGCGAACCATTTCTGCCGAAGGCCAAACAGAGGGCACGGCAAAATTGTTCAGGGAACGGGTGCTGAGCCACTCGCCCGCGTTGCAGCGCCTGTTGCAGCTGATACCCCGCGTCCACCACCTGGACCGGCTGTTGCTGCAAGCCGGAAGCAGCAGCACGGTGTCGCACCTGTTGGCTGCGTCCAGCATACTGGTTCTGGTGGGTGTAGTGGCAGGCTTGGTATTGCGCTGGCCCTGGCCAGCGATGTTGCTGGCGATCGTGGTTCTGGTGCTGCTGCCCTGGCTGCGCCTGGTATGGCGGCGCAGCAAACGACTGCACAAAATCGAAGCCCAGTTGCCCGATGCCATGGGTCTGATTGCCCGGGCGCTGCGCGCAGGCCATGCGTTTCCATCGGCATTGACCATGTTGGGCAACGAGGGCCAGGAGCCCATTGCCGGCGAGTTCAAGGTGACGTCCGATGAAATCAGCTACGGCATTTCGGTTGACAGCGCCCTCAACAACCTGGCCACCCGTGTGCCCAGCCCGGACATGCGCTACTTTGTGATGGCCGTGGTGATTCAGCGCGAAACAGGTGGCAATTTGGCCGAGTTGCTGGACAAACTGGCCGCATTGGTGCGCGAGCGATTCAAGCTGTTTGCCAAGGTACGGGTGCTGGCGGCAGAGGGCAAGCTGTCGGCGTGGATTCTCACCGGCTTGCCCTTCTGCGTGGCTGGTGCGGTCCAGATTTTGAACCCGAAATACCTGTCGGTGCTGTTCACTGACGCGGTTGGTATCCAGCTGGTGATTGGCGCGCTGGTCATGATGGTGATCGGCATTTTTGCCATGTGGCGG
Organism: Rhodoferax sp.; assembly: GCA_029946045.1. GTDB lineage: Bacteria > Pseudomonadota > Gammaproteobacteria > Burkholderiales > Burkholderiaceae_C > Rhodoferax. The sequence continues at coordinate 4,664 of JAQSDS010000013.1, read as the reverse complement.
ATCATCGATATCCGGATCTGAGGAGCGATCATGAACATGCAAATTGTCATTCTGGTTCTGATCTTTTTGGCGGTCACCGGGCTGGCCATGAGCGTGACGCTTTGGTTCGGCCGCGATCCCGCGCTGCGACAGCGACTGAACCAGCTGGTCAACCCGGAAAGCAAGGGCGAAAAAAGCATGATTGCCGGCAGCGAGTGGCAGGCCAAGGTGATCAAGGCAGTGGGGCCGATGGCCAAGCTTTCCACGCCCAAGGTCGGCTGGGACGAATCCAGTCTGCGCGTACGTTTCATGCAGGCCGGGCTGCGCGAAGCCGCGTGGCCTGCCATTTACTTTGCCACCAAGACTGTGCTGGCGTTGCTGTGGCCTGGCCTGTTTGTGCTGTATCAGGGTCTGAGCGACATGCAGATGACGATCACCAACACGATCCTGGTGCTGGTGCTACTGGCAGCCTTGGGTTATTACCTGCCCAACCTGCTGCTGGCCAACCTCATCAAACACCGCCAGCGCGAAGTCGAAGACGCCCTGCCCGATGCGCTGGACATGATGCTGGTCTGCGTGGAAGCCGGCCTGGGGCTGGATGCAGCCATGAACCGTGCGGCCGGTGAAATTGGTCTGCGCAGCGAAGCCATGGCCGACGAGCTCAACCTGGTGGCGCTGGAGCTGCGCATGGGCGTCAAGCGTGACCAGGCCCTGCGCAACATGGCCTTGCGCACGGGGGTGGACGACGTGGCGTCGTTCGTGGCCATGCTGGTGCAGGCTGACCGCTTTGGCACCAACGTGGCCGATGCGCTGCGCATCGAGGCAGAAACCATGCGCACGCACCGCCATCTGCGGGCCGAGGAGCGGGCGGCCAAGATTCCGTTGAAGCTGCTGTTTCCGCTGATTTTCTTTATTTTCCCGTCATTGTTGCTGGTGCTCATGGGGCCAGCCTTCATCAGCATTTACCGCGTGCTGCTGCCCAGCATGGCTGGTGGCTGAACCGGCTTGATTTGTCAAGGAGTCTGTCATGAAATTCAAACTGAACGCCTTTACGTCCGTGGTGCTGCTTGGAACCTTGTTGGGCTGCGCCCCGCTCAAGCCGGGTGTCCCGCTGGCAGGCAACGCCCTGACGCCAGCACGTGGCCAGGCCAGCTTGGCGCCGGTCAGAGTGGCAACAGTCGGTGCCATCACCCCGCAAACGTCTTCAAGTGACGCCCTTTTCACGCAAGGCCTAAACGCGCATGGCGCCGGGCAGATGGAACTGGCTGGCCAATACTATGCCCGCGCTCTGGCGCTTGCGCCTGAACATACGGGTGCACTCAACGGGCTGGCGGTGGTCTATGCGCAGTCAGATCGCACCGAGGACGCGCTCAAGCTCTTTGCCCGCGCCAGCGCGCTGGCACCTGGCGCGGCGCATGTTCATAACAACGCCGGTTACGCGCTGTTGCGTGCCAACCGACTTGACGAGGCCGATATCGCCCTGAGCAAGGCGCGTGAACTCGACCCCTCCAATGTGCAGACGCAGCAAAACCTGACGCTGCTGGCCAATGCCAAGGCTAAACAAGCCTCTGTGGCCCCAGTAGCGCAAGCAGACACACGTCATCAGGACGAGCCGCGCCTGGTGTTGGTTGCGCCCAACGTGTTTGAGTTGCAGGCACCCAGCCATAAAGTGCGTCAAGCAGCTGAGGCGGCGCATGCAACATCTGCATCTTCAGCTCAGGCAAGCGCCTCCGCTGCTGACCTGCGCGGCGTGCGCCTGGAAATTTCCAACGGGGTGGGCATCAGGAGGCTGGCGCGGCGCACGGCAGATCGTCTGGCGACCGAAGGCGTAGCCACAGCCCGATTGACCAATGCCCTGCCCTACAGACAGGCCAAAACCGAGATCCAGTTTGTGACCGGCCAATCAGTTGCAGCGCAGGTGCTGCAGTCACGGATGCCAGTGGCAACACAGGCCGTACCCGCAAACCGTTTAAGTGGAGGTGTCCAGCTGCGCTTGGTGCTGGGTCATGACATGGCTGGCAGAGCAATTGCCGCTTGGCTTGATGCTGAACAAGAGCCTCAGGTTGCGAGCAGCGTGCAAGGTGGCTGGCGCTGGAGTTGACGGCACGCCGGTAAGTTCAGCTGACCCGGCCTGGCTCTTCTGTCCTGGCTTCTTCCAGCAGCCACTGGCGAAAGACCTGCACGGCCGGGCGCTCGGCAATGGACTCGGCGATGACCAGGTAGTAGGCATGGTTCTGGCCCACAGCAATGTCGAAAGGCACCACCAGCCGGCCTTGCGCAATGGCCGTGGCCACCAGCGGCCTGGAGGCCAGCGCCACACCCAAGCCGTCCAATGCCGCCACATAGGCCATGCCGGCGTCGCCAAAGTGCGGCCCGGCCCGGGTGTCGGCACCCGCCACACCGGCCAGCCGGAACCATTCGTCCCAGCCCGGACCGAGCCGGTCACCAGCGCCGTCGTCGTGCAGCAGCACCTGGTGGCGCATGTCGGCCGGCACGCGCAGCGGTGGCCCGGCCGCAAGCAGGCTTGGACTGCACACGGCGATGTAGTCCGAGCCAAACATGCGGTCCACCTGGTAGCCCAGATAGGCGCCGCTGCCAAAGCGGATCGCCACCAGCGAATCCTCCTGACGCAAGTCTGCCGGTTCTGCTACGGCGGCACCTGCGGCCGGATTGCCGTCGATGGTGCTCAAAGAGCGGATCAGGTGCAGGCTCAGTGACGGTTGGGCCACGGCAAAGCGGCGCAAGCGTGGCACCAGCCAGCGGGTGGCAAAAGAAGGGGGAACCACCACGATCAGGCGACCCTCGTCAGCATGCGCATGGGCACTTTCCACGGCAGCGGCAAAACATTCAAGCCCCTCGCGCACCTTGGGCAGCATGGCCACGCCCTGGGGCGTGAGTGCCAGTGCACGCGTCAGCCGCTCAAACAGGGGCAAGTCCAGCGACTCTTCCAGCAGCTTGATCTGGTGGCTCACTGCGGTCGGCGTCACCGACAGCTCGAGCGCGGCTTTTTTAAAGCTGAGGTGACGCGCCGCAGCCTCAAAAGCGCGCAGCGCGTTCAGAGGTGGCAAGCGGTAGACCATGGCTGAGCTTTTGTTATGTGTTGCATGAGAATTGATCATTTGCTGCATTGCAGCATAGAAGCTATCGTAGCACCGTGTCCTCAAGAGGGGCATTTATTCAGCAAAAGGATCCAACATCATGGAATACAGTTACACCGACATCGAAGCCCGCATTCGTGAAGCACAAAAAATGCGTTCTGACGCGCTGGGTGAAATTCTTGCCGCTGGCTACACCAAGACCGCGCAATGGTTCAGCGGTGTGATCAAACACAAGGTGCAGCAAGCGGCCGCAGCAGCCAGGTCGACCACCGCCCCCAGCTTCTGAGCTGGCCGGGTTCGGGGCACTCTGATGAAAGCGCTTTTCAGCCTGGTGAACTTTGTGATCGGCTTGCTGATGCTGCTGGTCGGGCTGGGCAACTTTTGGTTCATTGCCCACGACCCAACGGCAGTCGTCACCGGCGCGGTGACCGTGGTGGTAGGCGCCACCTTTATCTGGATGGCTAGCTGGGCCATGTTCAACAGCGCCCAGCACTGATCCGAAAGCTTGGGCACCACCACGGGCAACCCCTCGTGGTGTTATGGGAATGACTGTGATGAAGATATTGTTTCATTCTCATGCCTTGATGCCACGGCCCTTCATGCCTTTTTAATCCTTCTAAACCAGGTGTTGTGGGCTGCATTTGCCGTGTCCATCGGCTTTGGCGCCGTTGTCCAGCGCGGCAACTTCTGCACCATGGGTGCCATCAGCGACAGTTACAACATGGGCAGCAGCTGCGCACCCGGAAACGTTGGTGCCGGTCTACCTGGGTACAGCCGGCGGCTGCACCGTGGGCCAGGGCCTGTCGACCCTCATCGTGACCAGCATGATCGCGGTCGCGGGCATTGTGCTTGGCGCTTTGGGTGGCCTGCGCCTGCAGATGTGGCTACTCATGCGCGAGTGAGGCCCAGCTGAAAACACGGGATCAATTGAAAAAACAGGAGCAGATTCAGCACAAGACCAAAGACCAGTTGAACCTCAACTAAGGCAGCTTGTTGCCAAAGGCAACTCAACCCAGGCGGCGAGTCCGCCGCCTTCGCGCCCTTCAAGCCTGACCACCCAGCCGTTGGCGTGGGCGAGTTGCTGCACGATCGCCAGTCCCAGGCCAAAGCCGCCGGTGGCGGGATTGCGCGATCCTTCAAGGCGGTGAAATGGCCGAAAGACGGCTTCAATTTGATCTGATGGAATGCCCGGCCCCCGGTCGAGTACACCCACACGCACGCTGGCTGGCCCGCCAGGCGCCGTGGGCTGCACAAGCTGTGCCACCAGCGCAATCGGGCCGGGCGCATAACGCAGCGCGTTGCCCAGCAAATTGTCGATGACGCGTGTGAGCATGCCCGGTGGCGCGTACACACGCAGCGCATCCGCGCATTGCACCGTGACCTTGGCGTGGGCGGCGTCGGCCGCTGCCTGCTGCACCTCGGCGCGCGCCCTGAGCCAGACGCACAGCTCAAGGTCTTGTGCGGCCTCGCGCTTGAGGCCGCGGGCAATGTCGAGCAGCTGTCCGATCAACTGATTCATCTCGTCGATGTCGCGCTCAAGCCGCAGCAACAGCTTGGGATCGGGTTTGAGGGACAGCAGTTCCAGCG
>JAQSDS010000012.1 GCA_029946045.1 Rhodoferax sp. | reverse complement strand
CTTCCGCTTGTACGGCAAGCTGGCCGGCATGACCGGTACCGCCGACACCGAGGCTTATGAATTCCAGGAGATTTATGGCCTCGAGACGGTGGTCATGCCGCCCAACCGCCCCAGCCGCCGCGACGACCAGCTGGACCGCGTCTACAAGACCACCAAGGAAAAATACGACGCCGCTATTGCAGACATTCGCGAGTGTTATGAGCGCGGCCAGCCGGTGCTGGTGGGCACCACCTCGATTGAGAATTCCGAGATCATTGCCGAGCTGCTGGAAAAAGCCAAGCTGCCGCACCAAGTGCTCAATGCCAAGCAGCACGCCCGCGAGGCCGACATCGTGGCGCAGGCCGGCCGCCCCAAGATGATCACCATTGCCACCAACATGGCCGGTCGCGGTACCGACATCGTGCTGGGTGGCAACATCAGCAAAATCATTGAGGCCATCGAGGCTGACGCAGCGCTCGATGCAGCGCAGAAGCAACAGCAGCTTGACGCCGTGAACGCCCAGTGGGCCAAGGACCATGAGCAGGTGACGGGGCTGGGTGGTTTGCGCATCATTGCCACCGAGCGCCACGAGTCGCGCCGCATCGACAACCAGTTGCGCGGCCGCTCGGGGCGCCAGGGTGACCCGGGTTCATCACGCTTTTACCTGAGTCTGGACGATGCCTTGATGCGCATTTTTGCCGGTGAGCGCGTCAAGGCCATCATGGACAAGCTCAAGATGCCCGAAGGCGAAGCCATCGAAGCGGGCATGGTCACGCGCTCCATTGAGAGCGCCCAGCGCAAGGTGGAAGCACGCAACTTCGACATGCGCAAGCAATTGCTTGAATATGACGATGTGGCCAACGACCAGCGCAAGGTGATTTACCAGCAACGTAACGAAATTCTGGACGCAAGCGACCTGGCGGCGCAAGTCCAGGCGCTGCGCGAAGGTTGTTTTGAAGACGTGGTGCGCCAGTATGTGCCCTTTGAGTCGGTTGAAGAACAGTGGGAGCTTCCGGCGCTGGAGCGCGTGTTGTCGGATGAATGGCAGCTGACCCTGCCTTTGCAGCACCAGGTGAACGCCGCCAATGCCATCACCGACCATGACATTCTGGACACCGTGCGCAACCATGCCAACACGGTGTTTGAAGCCAAAGTGGCCTTGGTGGGCCATGAGAACTTTACCCAGTTCGAGCGCATGGTGCTGCTGCAAAGCATCGACAGCAATTGGCGTGACCACCTGAGTTCGCTGGACTACCTGCGCCAGGGCATCCACCTGCGCGGTTATGCGCAGAAGCAGCCCAAGCAGGAGTACAAGCGCGAGGCCTTCGAACTTTTTGGCCAGATGCTCGATGCCGTCAAGAACGAAGTCACCAAAATTCTCATGACGGTACGCATCCAGTCCAACGAAGAAGCCGCAGCGGCAGCCGCTGAACTGGAAAGCCGCGCCGAACGTATCAGCAACGTCACCTACACCGCACCCACCGAGACCGGCGGGGTGGAAATCAAGGTAGACGAAACCACGATGCCCTTGGACGTGCCGCGCGTCGGCCGCAATGAACCTTGCCCCTGTGGCAGTGGCAAGAAGTACAAGCAGTGCCACGGCAAGTTGGCCTGAGAAAGCACCCGCCATGTCTGTTCACCTGTCTCCCCCCAACCCCGCTGAATTGTTTCCCATTGCTGGCGTGCGCATCGGCGTCACTGAAGCTGGCATTCGCAAAGCCAACCGCAAGGACCTGACCGTGGTGCTGATCGACGACGGTGCCTCGGTGGCTGGGGTCTTCACGCAAAACCGTTTTTGCGCGGCGCCGGTGCAGTTGTGTCGCGAGCATCTGGCCGCAGGCCAGGGCATACGTGCCATGCTGATCAACACCGGCAACGCCAATGCCGGTACAGGCGCAGACGGGCTGGCGCGGGCAGCCAGCACCTGCCAGGCGTTGGCCGGGCGGCTAGGATTGTCCAAGCAGCAGGTGCTGCCGTTTTCGACCGGGGTCATCATGGAAACCCTGCCCATTGAGCGTATTGAGGCCGGGCTGGACGCAGCGATTCAAAACGCCCGTGCCGACCACTGGTTGCGGGCGTCAGAAGCCATCATGACCACCGACACCGTGCCCAAGGCATTTGGTGCGCAGCTCATGATTGACGGCGTGCGGGTCAGCATCAGCGGCATCAGCAAGGGCGCCGGCATGATTCGCCCCAACATGGCGACCATGCTGGGTTTCATGGCTACCGATGCCTGCGTCAGCCCGGGGCTCATGAAGCAGCTGGCCACAGAACTGGCCGAGGGCTCGTTCAACCGGGTCACGGTGGATGGCGACACCTCGACCAACGATTCGTTTGTGGTGATTGCCACCAACCAGGCGGCCCACGCCCCGATCACATCGCTGGACAGCCCGTCCGGCCAGGCGCTCAAGGTCGCCATGCTGGGTGTGGCGCGCCAGCTGGCGCAAGCCATTGTGCGTGACGGCGAAGGTGCCACCAAGTTCATCACCATCCAGGTGGAAGGCGGCAAGACGCAGGCCGAGTGCCGCCAGGTGGCTTACGCGATTGCGCATTCGCCGCTGGTCAAGACCGCATTTTTCGCCAGCGACCCCAACCTCGGCCGTATTCTGGCCGCTGTGGGCTATGCCGGGATCACCGACCTGGACCAGACCGGTATTGATTTGTACCTGGACGAGGTGCTGGTGGCGCTCAAGGGCGGGCGCAACCCCGACTACCGCGAGGAAGACGGCCAGCGGGTCATGAAGCAGGCCGAGATCACGGTGCGCGTGGACCTGGGTCGGGGCGACGCAGCCGACACCGTGTGGACGTGTGACCTGAGCCACGACTACGTGTCGATCAATGCCGATTACCGTTCATGAACGCCAGTTTCGAGCATTTGCTGCTGCGCGCCGAGCAACTCATCACCCGCATTGAGGCGGTGCTGCCTCAGGCCGTGGCGCAAGCCGACTGGACCGCATCGAGCGCTTTTCGTTACCGCAAACGCAGCTCCGGCCGGGCCACGCTGGAGCCGGTGCGCCACGTCGGCGCCATGGACTTGGCCGACCTGAAAGAGATCGAGCCGCAAAAGGAAAAGATTTACCGCAACACGCGTCAGTTTGTGCAGGGCCAGCGGGCCAACAACGTGCTGCTCACAGGTGCACGCGGCACCGGCAAGTCGTCACTGATTCGCGCCTGCCTCAACGAATTTGCGGCCCAGGGCCTGCGCCTGATCGAGGTCGACAAGGCCGACCTGACCGACCTGCCCGATATCGTCGATTTGGTGTCCGAGGAACCTTACAAGTTCATTGTGTTTTGCGATGACCTGAGCTTTGACGAAGGCGAGTCCGGCTACAAGGCGCTCAAGTCGATTCTGGACGGCTCGGTGGCCGCCACTACCGCCAACGTGCTGATTTACGCCACCAGCAACCGGCGCCATCTGCTGCCCGAGTACATGAAGGAAAACCTCAGCTACACCCACACCGCCGACGGCGAGGTGCATCCGGGCGAGGGCGTGGAAGAAAAGATATCGCTCTCGGAGCGCTTTGGCCTGTGGGTGAGCTTTTACCCGTTTTCGCAGGACGAGTACCTCACCATCGTGGCCCAGTGGCTGGGTGCCATGGGGGTCTCGGTGCCGGCCATCGAGGCCGCGCGCGCGCAGGCCCTGGTCTGGGCGCTGGAGCGGGGTTCGCGCAGCGGTCGCGTCGCTTACCAGTTTGCCCTGGACTACGCCGGCCAGCACGCTGTGCTTGAATGAGTCCAGCAGACAACACATCAGCAGTGCTGGTGGCCGATGGCGCGTTGCCACGGCTTGGTGGTGCCGACCGCGCCGTGGTCGATGTGGCGGTGGGGGTGTTGATCCGGTCGGACGGCGATTTTTTGCTCACATCGCGCCCGGCTGACAAGGTCTATGCTGGCTACTGGGAGTTTCCCGGGGGCAAGTTCGAGCCGGGTGAGTCGGTGCAGCAGGCGCTGCAGCGCGAACTGCAGGAAGAACTTGGCATTCACATTGACCAGATCGAACCCTGGAAGCAAGAGCTGGTGGACTACCCGCATGCCTTGGTGCGGCTGCATTTTTGCAAGGTCTGGCATTGGACCGGTGAACTGCAAATGCGCGAGGCCCAGTCGTTTGCGTGGCAGCGCTTGCCCGTGTCGGTCAGTCCGGTGCTGCCTGGCACGGTGCCGGTGTTGCAGTGGCTGGCTGAAGAATGCGAAAAAACAGGGCCCACTGCTGGGTAAACGATGATTTGCTAATTCGATAATTCGTTAGCGCTACCTGCACAGCGGCTGACTTTGGCGGCATCCTCATACTGGGGTACCAGAAATCGTCAGCCGCCAAAACCAGCCACTGCGCTGGACGTTTGGAGCTTCAAGCAGGACCTTGTGACTTTGTCATGCCGGACTTGATCCGGCATCCAGGATGTCCGGGTTCATGGGTTGCGGGTCGTGGCCCGCAATGACAGCAAGTCGACAAAGTTTGCTATTTGAAGTTGGTTTTCGAAGGCCTTTGCAAAATCACTGCATTGCGCGGTAATCGGCAGGGGTAGTCGCCGATTTCTGGTACTCCAGTATGAGGCGGCTGCCCCTGCCGGTTGCCACGCCAGTTCAAGCGAGAACAACCCGCTAAGCATTCTTATTCCGGCGCAAAATCTTCCGGTGGTGCCACTGCGGGCACCGCAAACTGCTCGCTGGCCCAGGCGCCCAGGTCGATTTGTTTGCAGCGTTCACTGCAAAATGGGCGGTAGGGGTTGCTTGCCGCATACACACTGACGCCGCCACAGCTCGGGCAGGTCACAATTTTTACCGGGACGCAGACTTTTTGGCTGGGGTCGCTCATGCGCACAAGGCCAGCTCCAGGCTGACATCTTCGTTGATGGCTTGCAGTCGGTTGTCTTCACCCTGGTGCATCAGTCGCACCGACACCATGAGCCGGTTGCCGCTGATCTCGGGCACCAGTTCCAGGCTGTCGTCGAGGGCCAGTCGCAGCAGCAAAAAGGTGCGCCCCTGGGGCAAGCTTTGTTGTAGCTGACCGTTATTCACGATGACTTTTTGTGGCGCGCCAGAGTCACGCAGCAACTTGAGCAGCAGGTGCACGGTGTCAGCCATCGGCTTCAAGGCGCCTGCCCATTCATGTAACTGGGCCTGCCGGAAGGCCGGCGGCTTGTGCTGCCAGGCGTGGTAAGACGGCAAATCGAACCCGCAGGTGCCACCGGGAATGACAATGCGGCTGCGAATGGCCATGAGCCAGTCGTTTTCGGTCAAGCTTTGCCCCACCTTGCCAGACAGGCTGTTCAGGGCCTCAAAGCACTGGTCCAGCCGCCCGATCACTTCGTCGAGCACCGCCTCGGCGATGGCCGGGTTGCCGCGGTAGCTGTCGAGCGTGTGCTTTTGTTTGTCGAGGTCCTTGAGCAGGTCGGATTTGAGGTCGGCACGGGTGCTCACTTCGAGGATTTCGAACAGGGTTGCCAGCGCAAAGTGGTGGTCCATGGCATCCACGCGCGGCAACAGCTGTTGCAAGTGGATGAAAAGATGTTCCAGACGCAAGTAAGTGCGAATGCGTTCGTGCAGTGGGTATTCGTAAAGGATCACGCTTAAGTTCAATCGATCAGGTTGCTGGGGCCAATGATAGCTTGAAGCGTGGCGCCAGCGCCGTCACTTCGGCGCTTAAGCCCTGAAGGTTCAGGCCGTCGTTAAAAATCACGCTGTCGGCCGCCTGTAAACGGCGCAGGCGACTGCTTTGGGCGGCGATGATGGCTTCGACTGCGGAACGTGTCAAGCCGTTGCGCGCCGTGACACGTGCTATTTGGGTTTCTGCCAGACAGTCCACCACCAGCACATGCCCCACTTTTTGACGCCAACGGGTGGACTCCACCAGCAGCGGCACGTCAAACACCAGGCACGGGTAGCTGCGTTTCTGGGCAGCACGTGCCTGCCGCGCTGTTTCTTCGGCGACCAGCGGGTGAATGATGCCTTCCAGCTGCAGTTTGGCGCTGCTGTCGGCAAAGGCCAATGCCCGCATGCGGTCGCGGTCCAGCGCCCCCTCGGCGGTGACGAAGTGGGCACCAAAACGCTGCGCAATGGCAGGCATGGCCAGCCCGCCGGGGGCGGTGAGCTGGCGGGAGATGGCATCTGCATCGATGATGGCGGCACCCATCTGGGCCAGCAGCGCGGCCACGGTACTTTTGCCGCTGCCAATGCCCCCGGTCAACCCGACTTCAAAGGGTGGTTGCACGTTTTACAAGCCGACGGCCTTGAGCATGGCGTTGGGACCTGCCAGCAAGGCGGTCAGTCCGGCACCCGCCAAAAAGGGACCAAAGGGGACATAGCCTCCTTCGCGCAGATTTTTTGACAATTTCAGAGCTATGCCGACAGCGGCACCAATCACCGAGGCCATCAGGATGATGGGAATTAGAGCCTGCCAGCCAAACCAGGCACCCAGGGCGGCGAAGAGCTTGAAGTCGCCATAACCCATGCCTTCCTTGCCGGTGACCAGTTTGAAAGCCCAGTACACCAGCCAGAGCGACAGGTAGCCAGCGGCCGCGCCCCAAAAGGCATCACTTAATGTGACGCTGCCCAGTTGCAGCGCGGCCAGCGTCAGGCCGGCCCACAACAGCGGCAGCGTGATGTCGTCGGGCAGCAGCGTGGTGTCCCAGTCAATCATGCCCAAGGCCACCAGCGCCGCACAAAAGCCACACCAGGCCAGACCCGTGGCGGTGGCACCCCAGTGCCAGCCGCACCACAAGAACAGCAGGCCGGTGGCAACTTCAACCAGCGGATAGCGCAGGCTGATGCCCGCCTGACAATGACCACAGCGCCCGCGTAGCACCAGGTAGCTCAGCACCGGTATGTTTTCAAACCAGGCCAGCTGGTGGCCGCAACTTTGACAGCGCGAGCGCGGCGCCAGCAGACTGAAGGGCGGCTTTTCCGGCAGGGTTTGACCTTGCATGTCGGCGCATTCGGCTTGCCACTGGGCCTCGAGCATGACCGGCAGGCGGTAGATGACCACGTTGAGAAAGCTGCCGATCAGCAGCCCCAAAACACCCAGCAGGCTGGCGTCCAGCGCTTGGATCCCCAGCATCAGACCACCTGGCCGAGCTTGAAGATGGGCAGGTACATGGCCACCACAATGCCACCAATGACGGTGCCCAGAATCACGATGATGATGGGTTCCATCAGGCTGGAGATGCCCGCCACCATGTCGTCCACTTCCGACTCATAGAAGTCGGCTGACTTGCCCAGCATGTGGTCGATGGAGCCGGACTCTTCGCCGATGGCACACATCTGCAACACCATGGACGGGAACAGGTTGGCGTTGGTCATGGCCTGTGTGAGTGCCGTGCCAGTCGAGACCTCCTGCTGGATCTTGATGGTGGCCATTTCAAATACCGAGTTGCCTGCGGCACCCCCCACCGAGTCCAGCGCCTCGACCAGCGGCACACCGGCGGCGAACATGGTGGACAGGGTTCGGGTCCAGCGGGCAATGCATGATTTTTCTACCAGCACGCCAAAGATAGGCACCTTCAACAGGATGCGGTCCATGACGTTCTGCATCTTTTTGTTGCGCCGCCAGGCCTGCATGAAGAAATAAACGCCGCCGCCAAGGCCGCCAAAAATAAGCCACCAGTACTGCACAAAAATCTCGCTCATGGCGATCACCGCCAGGGTGGGACCTGGGAAGTCGGCACCAAAATTGGAAAACACTTCCTTGAACGCCGGCACCACAAAAATCATGATCACCGCGGTCACGACAAAAGCCACGACCAGCACCGAGATGGGGTACATCAGGGCGGATTTGATCTTGGACTTCATGGCCTCGGTTTTTTCCATGTAAACCGCCAGCCGGTCCAGCAACTGGTCCAGGATACCGGCAGCCTCGCCGGCTTCGACCAGGTTGCAATACAGGTTGTCAAAGTAGAGCGGGTATTTGCGAAAAGCCACACTCAGTGAGGTGCCGGTCTCGACGTCGTTGCGGATGTCGTTGAGCAGCCGGGTCACGCTGGGGTTGGGGTTGCCACGGCCGACAATGTCAAAGGCCTGTAGCAGCGGCACGCCAGCCTTCATCATGGTGGCCAACTGGCGGGTAAAGATGGCCATGTCCTTGGGTCTGATGGACTTGCCCGCGCTCATGCGCCGTTTCTTGATCTTGAGCGGCATGATGCCTTGGCGGCGCAAGTAAGACTGCACCAGGTTTTCGCCTGCTGCACGGGTCTCGCCCCGGACCTGTTTGCCGTTACGGTCCTTGCCCTCCCACTCAAAGACAAATTCCTTGATGGTTTTTGTTTTTTCGGTTGCCATAAAGTTGTTGAAAGCTTAGGTTAAGGGTTGCTGCAGGGGCAAACGCGTTTCAGCAAAGCAAGCGCTATTTTCACTTTTTTCAAGTCCCGCTTGTGGAACTTGTTGAAACCCGCTGACGGCGGTTGTTTTCAGGCCACGCCAGGGGCCAGCACCTGACGCAAAAAAACGGAAATATCAGCCACTTCGTGCGGATGCAGGCTGTGCGGCATGGGGTAGCTGTGCCATTGCACCGGGTAGCCCATGCTGAGCAGCAGATCACGACTGGCTTCGCCCCGGGCAGGGACCACCACCGGGTCCTGGCTGCCATGCGCCATGAAGATGGGGGTGTGGGCGTTGGCTTCGGCACGTTCCGTGGCAAAGTGTTCGGCCAGCGGCAGATAGCCTGACAAAGCCATGACCCCCGCCAACTTTTGGGGAAAGCGCAGTCCGGTGTGTAAGGCCATGGCACAACCTTGCGAGAAGCCCGCCAGCACAATCCGGCTGGCCGCCATGCCGCGTGCCATTTCCCGCTCGATCAGCGCCGTAATGGCGTGTTCCGAGGCACGCATGCCGGCCGCGTCCTGGCGGCTGACCAGGTCGGCACCAAAAATGTCGTACCAGGCCGGCATCACATAGCCGCCATTGACGGTGACGGGGATAGACGGCGCATGCGGAAAGATGAAACGGATGGCGGGGCAAGCAGAAAGGTCAAGCTCGGGCACCAGGCCGGCAAAGTCATTGCCGTCGGCACCCAGGCCATGCAGCCAGATCACGGCGGCGCTGGGTTGGGGGCCAGTCTCGATTTGAATATGGGGCAGAAGTGGGGTCATTCGGGTGGGCTTTAGGAGGGGTGCAAGGGCGTGTCAGGACAGCAGCGCCTGGGCAAATTCACGGGCATTGAAGGTTTCAAGGTCCTCCAGTTTTTCGCCGACACCAATGAAATAAACG
>JAQSDS010000011.1 GCA_029946045.1 Rhodoferax sp. | reverse complement strand
GCCAACGAAAGCCCCAATCCTTTCATCGGCTCGCCGTATGCCAGTGCTGTTGTTGGCCCGCCGATTTACCTCAAGGTGGATGCGCCGCAGGTGCTGACCGTGAGCCCGATCAACAGCAGTGTCACCCAGAGCGGCTTAGCCGTGCCATTCGTCGTCCTCACCAACGCCAACGACCCCAATATTGACAACCTGGACGGCAAAGCCTACATCGCCCCCAATGAGGTCTTTGTGATTCCCACGGTAACCCTCAAGCCCAACACAAGCTACCAGGTCACACTGAATGGAGCCATCAATGCCGTGCCTTTCAACCGCAGTTTCACCATGACGACAGGTTTGTGAGGCGGGCGCTAAGCACTGCTGGTTTCGCCTAAGCCCTGCGCCACCGTGGCATATCGCAGCGCCACCCGCAGCTCGGTCTTGAGCCGGGTGTTGTCCATGCGGCGTGACTCACTCATGAAGCTCAGCAGCATCAAAGGCAATTGTGCGGTGGCGGTGTCGCGCGGCACGCGGGGTGGCCGTGGCAGGCCGTACAGGTCAGCCGCTAGGTCAAAGTAGTCGCCCATTTTCAGGCAGCTGTCGTCGTTGACGTTGTACACCCGCCCGGGCAGGCCACGCCACAAGGCGGCAAGGCAGGCGCGCGCCAGGTCGTCAGCATGAATGTGGTTGGTGTAAACATCGTCGCTGGCTTGCAGCACCGGCGTACCTTTTTGCAAGCGCTCGCGCGGGGTGCCGCCCTCGCGGTTGGGCGCATAGATGCCCGGAATGCGCAAAATACTGACCGGAACCCCGGCAGCACGCCCAAAGTGCCGGATGCGCCTCTCAGCGTCAATGCGCCGCTGCGCCCGGGCGGTGGCCGCGTTGAGCGCCCGCCCCTCCGTGACCACGTCACCCATGCAGTCGCCATACACCCCGCTGGTCGAGCCGTAGACCAGGCTATGTACCCCGGAGCGGTGCCGCAGCACCTGCAACAGCGCCTGGGTGCGCGGGTCTTGCGGCCCACTGCCCGGAGGCGGTGCCAGATGCAGCACGCGCGTGGCCAGACCGCTCAAGCGCTTCAGGCTGGCGGACTTGTCCAGATTACCGACCAGCGGCGTGATGCCCAGCGCGCGCAGTTCGGCCACGCGCCCGGCCTGTGAAGTGAGGGCCAGCATGCGCACGCGCGGGCCCAATTGGCGGGCCACACGCAGGCCGACGTCACCGCAGCCGACCAGCAACACACGTTCACGCCGAAAGCGTGCCGGCAGGGCGCCGGGCCGGGTGGCGTACAGGAGCGTATGGGGACTTCTCAATGCAGGCAAAATCGACTCCTTTTTTAAAATTGAGCTTTGAGGATAACCAAAATATGACCGGCAGCGCCAGCCCAAGTGCTTTTCACATCACCATCGAACCCAGCGGCCGCGAATTTGACGTGGCAGCAGGTGAAACCATTCTGGCGGCCGGTATTTCCCAGGGCATCAACCTGCCCTACGGCTGCAAGGACGGGGCTTGTGGCTCGTGCAAATGCAAAAAGATCAGCGGCAGCGTGCACCACGCCGCCCACCAGAGCAAGGCCCTCAGTGACGCTGAAGAAGCCCAGGGTTTTGTGCTGACCTGCTGCGCCAGCCCCTTGAGCGACGTGGTGCTGGAGTCGCGCCAGGTCACATTGGCTGGCGCTTTTGCCATCAAGAAAATGCCCACGCGCATCAAACTGATGGAAAAAAAATCACCCGACGTGATGCGCCTGCTTCTGCAAATGCCGGCCAACGACGTCTTTGCCTACCACGCCGGCCAGTACATCGAGTTTTTGCTTCAGGGCGGCCTGCGCCGCAGTTACTCCATGGCCAATGCCCCACACCTGATCGAGCAAGGGCTGGAGCTGCACATTCGCCACATGCCGGGCGGCAAGTTCACCGACCAGGTTTTCGGCAGCATGAAAGAGCGCGACATTTTGCGCATTGAAGGCCCGTATGGCAGCTTTTACCTGCGTGAAGACAGCGACAAACCCATTGTGCTGCTGGCCTCGGGCACCGGTTTTGCGCCGATCAAGGCAATCATCGAGCACATGCAGTTCAAGGGCAGCACGCGCCCGGTCACACTGTACTGGGGTGGCCGGCGCCCGTTTGACCTGTACATGACCGACTGGGTGCAAGCCCAATTGGCCGAGATGCCGAACCTGCGCTATGTGCCGGTGGTATCCAACGCTGTGCCAGAGGACAACTGGCAGGGGCGTACCGGGTTTGTGCATCGGGCAGTGCTACAGGACTTGCCGCAGCTGCGCGGCCACCAGGTCTATGCCTGCGGCGCACCCATTGTGGTGGACTCGGCGCGCGCCGACTACCTGGCAGCCGGTTTGCCTGAAGACGAGTTTTATGCCGACGCATTTACCTCAGAGGCGGACAAGGCAGCGCCCTGATTCCTTGCGGATTCTCAATTCTTCCTTACATTTTGATACCTAATGTGGGCCAACGCACACAAAAAAACGCAGCGCCGCTGGTATAACTTCTGCTTACAAACAACCCTAAAGGAGTCATCATGACCAAGCTGAAATTCTGCGGCCGTCCGGCGCTTGCCGCCCTGAGCGCCACCCTGGTTTTGCTGTCCGGCTGCGCCAACATGTCAGACGCGCAACGCAGTTCAGCCATAGGCGCTGGTCTTGGCGCGCTAGCGGGCGTTGCCATTGGCGACAGTGGCAAGTCGGCCGCGATCGGTGCCGGCGTGGGCGCACTGGGAGGCTATATCTGGTCGAACCAGATGGCACAGAAAAAGGCCGCCATGGAGCAGGCCACCGCCGGTACCGGTGTGGACGTCACACAGACTGCCGACAACCAGCTCAAGCTCAACATCCCGAGCGACATCTCGTTTGACATCAACAGCGCGGTCATCAAGCCCAACCTGCGTCCCATCCTGGACCAGTTTGCGCAAGGCCTGTCCAACCAGCCCAACACCGAGATCCGCATCGTGGGCCACACTGACAGCACCGGCTCGGACGCCATCAACAACCCGCTCTCGGTCAACCGGGCGGCCAGCGCACGCAACTACCTGGTGTCACGCGGCGTGAGCGGACAACGTATCCAGATTGACGGCCGCGGTTCCTACGAACCCATTGCCGACAACTACACCGAAGTCGGCCGCGCCAAAAATCGCCGCATCGAGATGTTTTTGGCCGAGCGGGCACGGTAAACATCAACCGGTCCGGGCAAACATGGCGGGGCGCTACACCGGCCCACCGTTTTGGCGTGTCTGACTTCGGTCAGCCATGGCGCGCATGAAACAGCTAAAAGAGGGTTAAACAGTGGGCGCCCAGCGCTGAGCAAGCCAAACACATCTGAAGCTACAAAATAATTCTGCGAAACAGAACCTTTATTTCAGATTAAAATGGCGTCATGATCCGATCATTTCTTTGTTCCGGCACAGAACGTTTGTTTCAGAGCCTGGCAGTTGCCCGATTCAAAAACATCGAACGAGTCGCAAGGCGCAAGCTGTTGCAGCTCAGTGCGGCCACCGAGTTGAACAGCTTGCGCGTCCCGCCTGGCAACTTGCTGGAAGCGCTTAAAGGTGATCGAAAAGGCCAACACAGCATCCGCATCAACGACCAGTGGCGTATTTGCTTTGCCTGGCATGACGATGGTGCGTACCGTGTGGAAATTGTGGATTACCACTAAGGTGGTTTTGGAGTTCAACCATGCCCGATAAATTGCTTGACGAAATTCACCCTGGCGAAATTTTGCTGGAAGAGTTCATGAAACCCATGGGTATTACCGCGCGCCAACTCGCCGCCGACATGGACGTGCCTCCCAGCCGCATCAGCGACATCGTCAACGGTGCGCGCCCGATCACGGCCGACACTGCGCTGCGGCTGGGTCTGTTCTTCAGCATGGAGCCACGTTACTGGCTGAATTTGCAAACCGAGTACGACATGCGCACAGTGACGCGACAAACACTGGCCAAAATCGCGCCCCGCATCCGGGTGTACCAGCCTGCCGAAGTTTGAGACACACTCTCAATCGGCCTAGACCTCCACCTGTTACCACCGCTTGAATGAGCTGTGTTAACATATTGGTGCTTTAACACCAAAGTGAGTCATCAACATGAGCCGTTTAACCATCACGCTCTCAGAGCCGCGCTATCGTGCTTTAAAGGAAGCAGCCGCGCAGCGCCATAAAACAATCGGGCAGTTGATTGATGAGAGCCTTGATTTTTATGGCATCAAGTCGCGCGAGCAAGCGCAGGATCTGGTGCGCCGAGCGCGTGAGCGCAGTCAATTGAGTGGGGATCAAGCGCTCTCAATCGCATTGGCCGAGCAATACGATGTGCGCCACGCGTTGTGAGCCAAGTCTTCATCATCGATACCAATGTGGTGGTGTCTGGCCTGATCACATCAAACCCTGATTCACCGGTTGCCGTTGTGCTGGACGGCATGCTGAGCGCAGCGTTTGCGTTCGCGGTGTCCGAGAGTTTGCTGGCCGAATACCGCGAGATGCTGCTGCGGCCACATATCCATCAATTGCACGGTTTATCACCAGCAGAAGTTGATACCATTTTGCTTGAGCTGGCCCAGCATGCCATTGTGCTCAGTTCACCAGCAGATCAATTGCGGTACAGGGCGCCAGATCCGGGCGATCAATTCCTTTGGGATCTACTGGCCAGTCATGCTGAACTGGTGCTGGTCACCGGCGACAAGTTGTTGCTGCAGGACCCGGCCATGGCGACACGAGTCATCACGCCGCAGGCATTGATGCCGAAGGGCTTGCATTGAGTGACACGATTGGATTGATCCCGTTTACTTAATCGGTCTTGGCCCCGGTCTCGAACCACTGTTTGATCACCATGCGCTCGGCTTCCGAGATGCCAGTGGTGTTGGTCATGGGCATGATCTTGCTCACCACCGCCTGCTGGTAGATATTTTGCGCGTGCAGCTTGACGTTGGCGGCCGAGTCGAGCCGCACGTTCTTCATCTGCACTTGTGCACCGTGGCACAGGTAACAACGCTGCGCCAGGATGGGTTGCAGCGTGGCGTAACCAATGGCGCCGCCCACGCTGGCGGTCACCGTATCAGCAGCGGTAGCCGGCGTCGTCTTGGCAGACTCGGGCGCCAGCCAGAGCATCATGGCCACCATCACCGCCACGCCCACCCCGGCATAGGGCAAGGGGTTGCCATTGCGACCCAGCTTGTAGCCGTGGCGCATGACAAAAAACTGCCGGATGGCGGCGCCGGCAAACATCATGGCGATCAGCACCAGCCAGTTTTGCGGATGCGTATAGGTAAAGCTGTAGTGGCCGCTGAGCATGGCAAACAACACCGGCAGCGTGAAGTAAGTGTTGTGCACGCTGCGTTGCTTGCCACGCATACCGTGGATCGGGTCCACCGGTTCCCCGGCCTTGATGGCGGCGACCACTTTGCGCTGGCCCGGAATAATCCAGTGCGCCACGTTGGCGCTCATGCTGGTGGCCAGCATGGCGCCCATCAGCAAAAAGGCCGCGCGTCCGGCAAACCAGTGGCAGGCCAGCCAACTCGCAATACAAACCAGCAGCAACACCAGGGCGCCAACCATCGCATCGCCGTTTTTGCGCTGCCCATAGCGTCGGCAGATCAGGTCATAGAGCACCCAGAACACCACCAGAAACGCGATGGCTACGGTGATAGCCTGCCAGGGCGCCCAGTCCATTTTTGACTTATCGATCAGGTAGGTGCTCGCGCTCCACAGGTAGGACACGGTAAACAACGCAAAGCCGGTGAGCCAGGTGCTGTAGCTTTCCCAGTAAAACCAATGCAAGTGCTTGGGCAACTGCGGTGGTTTGACGGCGAACTTGACCGGGTGGTAAAAGCCGCCGCCATGCACCGCCCACAGCTCGCCGCTGACGCCCTGTTTCTTCAGGTCTTCATCTTCGGGCGGGGTCAGGCTGCTGTCCAGAAAGACAAAGTAAAACGAGGAACCTATCCAGGCGATGGCCGTGACCACATGCGTCCAGCGCAGCAACAGATTGAGCCAATCCAAAATATAACTTTCCATCATGCGTCCTTGGTTGCTGCGCTCTCATCGGAGCCGGGTGGTTTACTTAAATGCAAGAGTTGTGCCGCCACTGCGACGGCGATCACTTCTGGTTCCTTGCCAGCAATGCCTGGCACGCCAATCGGGCAGGTCACTTGTGCCAGCTCTGACGCGGCAAACCCGCGCTCGGTCAGGCGATGGCTGAACGTGGCCCATTTGCTGCGACTGCCTATGAGACCGATAAAAGGCAGGTCGTGATGTTCGCGCTGGCGCAACAGACAGGCGGCCACCACGTCCATGTCTTCTGCATGGCTGAAGCTCATGATCAGCACCCGGGACCCCGGCGCCAGCGTTGCCACGCCGCGTTGCACCGGGTCGGAATGCTCGACCTGGACGTTGGCGGGCAGGGTGTCTGGAAAAATGCCGTCGCGGCTGTCAAACCAATGCACCAAAAACGGCAAGCGGCCCAGCACCTGCACCAGCGCAGCAGCCACATGGCCACCGCCAAACAAGGCCACGGGCGGCCACAGCGCCTGCTGTGCCGCAAAGTGCTGGCGCAAGCGGGGTCGGTCGGCGGCGTTGACGGGCTCAAATTGCAGCGTGACCTCGCCGCCACAACACTGTCCCAATGACGGCCCCAAGGCAACACGCCGCAGCTGCACCCCGGCCTGCTCGCCCAGCATTGTCCGCGCCTGGTCAATGGCTTGCCACTCCAGATGACCACCGCCAATGCTGCCCACGATGCCGTCGGCCAACACCGCCATCCAGGCACCAACTTCGCGCGGCACCGAGCCACGCTGCGCCTGCACCGTGACCAGCACAGCCTGTTGTGAGCCCAAAAGCCCTAAAAACTTCGCCTCCAAAGTCACAATTGATTACCTTTGAGTTCAAATGCGGGCGACAAACAGCGCTTTTTAAGGCACATTACGGTTTTGCCAGTGGTAGACAAAATCAGATTGCGCAAGCTGGTCATTTTTCCGAGACGCCTTATGAACATATTTGCCCCATTACGCTTCAAGCAGATTCCACTGCATTGGGTGGCCGGCGTGGCTATGATTTTGGCTGGTTGCACCTCGACACCCGTGCTGCCTCCACCCGCGGCCTTGCCCGTGCCCCCGCCACCCCCGCCCGCTCCCGTCGTTGTGGCACCCCCGGTCGTGGCTGCGCCGTCTTATGTATCGAACGCTGCCACCGCGCGTGACTACCGTCGCGATGCGGCCCACCATTTGTATGAACGCAATTTGCAGCGGGTATACCGTGGCAAGATGCCACCCCTGCTTTATGCCGTGGGTGTATTGCAGGTCGAAGTGGATGGCAAAGGCCATGTCACCAGCACCAGCTGGATGCGCGCGCCCCATCACGCACCCGAGGTCATGGCCGAAATTGAGCGCACCGTGCGCCTGGCCGAGCCCTACCCTGCCCCCGTCCGCCTGGGCCGGGTGACCTACACCGACACCTGGCTGTGGCACAAAAGCGGCCTGTTCCAGCTCGATACGCTGACGGAAGGGCAATTGTGAAACCTTGCGGGACAGACCAAGATTTGCGCAGCAAATTTGCTCTGTCCTCAACTGATCAGACTTGCGGGACAGCCCCATACCTGCGCAGCAAATTTGCTCTGTCCTCAACTGACTAGACCTGCGGGACAGACCCAACCCCACCTCATGACCCCCGGTAGGTTGAATAGCTCCACGGGCTCACCAGCAAGGGCACGTGGTAATGCTGCTTGGGGTCGGCCACGCCAAAGTCCAGACTCACCTGATTCAAAAAATTGGGTTCCGGCAAGCTCACCCCACAGGCCTTGAAATACGCCGCCACGTCAAACACCAGCCGGTAGGTGCCGCGCTGCAGTTGCGTGGCATCCAGCAGCAAGCCGTCGGGGTTGCGGCCGTCCTGATTGAGCACAAATTGCTTCAGGCAACGCTCACCACCGGACCCGGTGACATACAAGACCACAGCCATGCCCGCGGCCGGTCCGCCATGCATGGTGTCGAGAACATGTGTACTGAGTCCCATCGTGCTTTCCTTAAAAAGTTTGCCAAAGTGTATACACTTTTTCCGCAAACGGCTATCATCCGGGCATGGCCACCGAACAAATTATTCCCGCCAGCACGGCAACGTCAAGCACCGACCAGATCGTGGCGGCGCTCACGCAGGCCATCGTGTCGCACCGGCTCAAACCTGGCACCAAGCTGGCTGAGCAAAAAATTGCGAGCCAATTTGGCGTCTCACGCACGTTGGTGCGCCAGGCCCTGTTTCAGCTTTCACAGCATCGCCTGATCAGCATGGAGCCGGCGCGCGGCGCTTATGTGGCCAGCCCGTCGGTGGTCGAGGCAAAACAGGTCTTTGCGGTGCGCCGCATGCTGGAACTTGAAACCACCCGCGCCTTTGTGCGCCAGGTCACCGGCAAACAGATCAAGGTGCTGCAAGCCCACATCAAGGCCGAACAGGCCGCCCTGGCGCAAGGTGACAACAAGGGGCGCAGCCAGCGCAACGAGCTGCTGGGCGACTTCCA
This sequence comes from Rhodoferax sp., assembly GCA_029946045.1. Classification (GTDB taxonomy): domain Bacteria; phylum Pseudomonadota; class Gammaproteobacteria; order Burkholderiales; family Burkholderiaceae_C; genus Rhodoferax. The sequence goes on along the minus strand of JAQSDS010000011.1, from coordinate 783 downwards.
TGTGCGCATGGCCGAACTCATGGGAAACCAGGTGCTGGCAGAGTTGCTCGGCGAGCTGATCTCGCGCTGCTCGCTGATCACGCTGATGTACCAATCCACCCGCGCGGCCGAACATTCCAGCGACGAACACGTGCAAATCGTCAAGGCGCTGGCCGCCAAAGACGAAGCGCTGGCGGTGCGCCTGATGGAAGAGCATCTGCACCATGTCGAGGCCAACCTCGACTTCGACCCCGCGCCAACACCCGGCTTGGTCGACGTCCTTGCCAACGCATTCGCCTGACCACGCCCATCCTTTCAAACCTGCCCCATGCACCACTACAACAGCACCCTGCCCTACCCGCGCGACCTCAAGGGTTACGGCCCGACTCCGCCCCATGCCCGCTGGCCAGGCCAGGCCCGCATTGCGGTGCAGTTTGTCCTGAACTACGAAGAAGGAGGCGAAAACTGCGTGTTGCATGGCGACGCCGGTTCGGAACAATTTTTGTCCGAGATGGCCAGCCCGGCCAGCTACCCGGACCGGCACATCAGCATGGAAGGCATTTACGAATACGGCTCGCGTGCTGGCGTGTGGCGCATCTTGCGCGAGTTCGAGCAGCGCGGCCTGCCACTCACCGTGTTTGGTGTCAGCATGGCACTGGAGCGCACCCCTGAGCTGGTGCAGGCTTGCCAACAATTGGGCCACGAGATTGCCTGCCATGGCTGGCGCTGGATTCACTATCAGAACCTGCCCGAAACCGTGGAGCGCGAGCACATGGCGCGTGGCATGGAGATCCTGACGGGACT
>JAQSDS010000010.1 GCA_029946045.1 Rhodoferax sp. | reverse complement strand
AGATCATGAATCGGGTCATACGCTCGTCCGTAATCGGCAAAACGCCTTTATCTTTAATAGACAAAAAGAAGGGGATCACCGATCCACGCGAGCCCATGACGTTGCCATAACGCACCACGCCAAAACGGGTGTCATGCCCACCAGCATACGAGTTGCCAGCAACAAATAATTTATCGGATACCAGCTTGGTCGCACCGTACAGGTTGACGGGGCTGCTGGCCTTATCGGTTGAGAGCGCCACAACTCGCTTGATGCCTTTGTCTATGCAGGCATCAATCAGGTTCATTGCACCATTGATGTTGGTCTTGACACATTCAAACGGGTTGTACTCGGCGGTAGGAACGATTTTGGTGGCTGCGGCGTGAACAACGTAGTCAACCCCATCAAGCGCGCGATACAAGCGTTCACGGTCGCGAACGTCACCGATAAAAAACCGAACTCGCTCGTCACCTTGGAACAGCTTTGCCATTTCCCACTGCTTCATTTCATCTCGTGAATAGATGATGATTTTTTTGGGGTTGTATTTAGCAAGAGTCATTGGCACGAAGGTGTTTCCAAATGAGCCCGTGCCGCCGGTAATTAGAATTGTTTTGTCGTGAAACATGGTCAGTCTTTCCTTATCCAAATACCTTTGAAATCGAGAACCTGCCCGTCTGACGGGCATGCTTCCTTAAATTGCTTGTGGTCAACTAACAGAACCTTGATGTCGGAATTTGCAAGTGCTACCTCAAACGGCTTAAGAGTCACTATTTCTGCCATTGCGTTCGACAGTGCATCGATGTTGGGTTCTACCGCCCACACCGGACCGGGATGTGTAGTTGCGATTTTTCGAGTAATTGCAACGGCTGGGCTTTCGCGTAGATCGTCGATATCCGGTTTAAATGCCAGGCCGAAGCAGGCGATGGTCACATCGCGCGCAGTTTTATCCGGATTAGCCTGGAGAAACTCTGCCACGGCCAGTTTCACCTTATCAATCACCCATTCGGGTTTGCTGTCGTTGACTTCGCGCGCGGTCCGGATTAGCCGGGCTTCTTCGGGAGCAGCGCTGACAATGAACCACGGGTCCACCGCAATGCAGTGTCCGCCCACACCGGGCCCAGGCTGCAGGATGTTGACGCGCGGGTGCCGATTGGCCAGCTTGATCAGCTCCCACACATTGATGCCCAGCTTGTCACAAATCATGGACAGCTCGTTGGCAAAGGCAATGTTTACATCGCGAAAGCTGTTTTCGGTCAGCTTGCACATTTCGGCGGTGCGGGCGTCGGTGATAACGCACTCACCCTTCACAAAGATTTTGTAGAGTGCGGCAGCGGCAGCGGAGCATTTGGGCGTCATGCCACCAATGACGCGGTCGTTTTGAACCAGTTCGCGTAGCACATGTCCGGGCAGTACGCGCTCGGGGCAGTGGGCTACGCGTATGTCGGAGTCTTCACCATGGCTTTGGGGAAAGGTGAGGTCCGGGCGGCTTTCGGCCAGCCACGCTGCCATTTGCTCCGTAGCACCCACGGGTGAAGTGGACTCAAGGATGACCAAATCGCCCCTTTTAAGCACAGGCGCGATCGATTTACTGGCCGCTTCAATGTATGCCAGGTCAGGTTCGTGATCGCCCTTGAAGGGGGTGGGCACGGCGACCAGAAATACGTCCGCCGGTTCTGGCTGGGTAGTGGCGCGCAGGTAGCCCTCGGTTACGGCGGCATGCACCACCGTGCCCAGGTCGGGCTCGACAATGTGAATCTGCCCGCGGTTGATGGTGTCTACGGTCTTCTGATTCACATCCACGCCAATAACCTTAATTTTTCTGGACGCAAACACAGCGGCGGTAGGTAGCCCAATATAGCCAAGGCCGATGATTGAAATAGTTTTCAAATTCATTTGAGTTTCTTTAAGCTCGGCGCACCCAGCAACGATCGCATTTGATGGATGGCTATTTGGTTCAGGGCTGTGAGCCGTGCGGGTTGATCCAGGCCCTGCCGAATCAGTTCGGCGTTGAGGCTTTCCAGGTTTGAGAGCACCACAAGCTGCTCAACCGCCGCATGGTCGCGGATATTGCCAGCTTTGCCGTTGTTGTTGTCGCGCCATTGCTTGGCCGTCATCCCGAACAGGGCGACGTTCAAAACGTCAGCCTCAGATGCAAAAATTAGTCCTGTGTGTAGCTTGCTCAGGTTGAGTGGAATGAGGTTTTGCGCAATGGCATCGGTGTGGATGCGGTAGTTGATCTTGGTGAGCGAGCGGGTAAGGTTCCACTCCAGCGAACGACTACTGATCTCTTCGTCTTTAAGTCGCTGAAATTCCTTGATGAGGTAGAGCTTGAACTCGGCAGATATCCAGGACGCAAATTCAAACGCAATGTCTTTGTGGGCAAATGTGCCACCATTGCGGCCAACTGTGGTTTTGATGCCGATTGCGCCGGTCGCCTCAATCCACTTGGAGGGCGACAGAGTGAAGCTGTTGGTTCCAGCCTCCAGCTTAAAGGAGTCGAATTCGACCCCTTTAAATTGGGGATTATTAATTTTTTCCCATAGACCCAAAAACTCGATGGTTGAGCGGGACCGCAACCAGTTTTTGACAACATCCTTCGCTTCTGACGAATTTTTTACCTTGGCGATGTCAGTCAAGGAAATAAAGTCGCCCTGCGCCACCCGCGTAAAAGCGATAACGGTGTCTTGAACGATGAGTGTTCCCTTAGTGGCCATAATAGTTTTGGAATTCATGGGCTGAAGTATCAACGGAAGATTGTTATTCGACGAGCAGAGCCTGTGCTATACGCTGGCAGGCTTGGCCGTCGCCATAGGGGTTGTGGGCAAAGGCCATGGCTTGATAGGCCTGCGCATCAGTGAGCAGGGTGTTGGCCTCGGAGGCGATTTTTTCCACATCGGTGCCGACCAGTTTGACGGTGCCCGCCTCCACCGCCTCGGGGCGCTCAGTGGTGTCGCGCATGACCAGAACCGGTTTACCCAGCGACGGCGCTTCTTCCTGGATACCCCCGGAGTCGGTGAGGATGAGCGTGCTTTTGTCCATCAGGTACACAAAAGGCAGGTAGTCCAGCGGCTCAATCAGATAAATATTACCGATGTCGCCCAGTAACCGTCTGACGGGCTCTTGTACCTGGGGGTTGAGGTGCACGGGGTACACCACCTGCACGTCGGGATGGTTTTTCGCAATGCGGGTCAACGCTTGGCAAATGCGCTCAAAGCCATCCCCAAAATTTTCACGCCGGTGGCCCGTGACCAGGACCAGGCGCTTGCTTGGGTCAAGAAAGCTGGAATCCTGAGCAAACTGTTGCCGCAGTTGGGGGCTGTTGACGATTTTTTCGCGCACTTGCAGCAACGCATCGATCACGGTGTTGCCGGTGACATGGATTGAGCTGGAGGGGACGCCTTCCTTCAACAAATTGCTGCGCGAAGTAGCGGTGGGGGCAAAGTGCCATTGCGCCAGCACGCTGGTGAGTTTGCGATTGGCTTCCTCAGGCCAGGGGGAGTAAAGGTTGCCGGTGCGCAAGCCCGCTTCCACATGCCCCACGGGAATGCGCTGGTAAAACGCGGCCAATGACGCGGCAAAGGTGGTGGAAGTGTCGCCATGCACCAGCACGGCGTCGGGACGCCATTGCGTCAGCACGGGCTTTAGTCCCAGCAAGACGCCGCTGGTGATGTCGGAGAGGTCTTGCCCTGGCCGCATGAGGTTCAGGTCAAAGTCGGGCTGGATGTCGAAGAGTTGAAGAACCTGGTCCAGCATGTGTCGGTGCTGGGCGGTCACGCATACCTTGACCTCAAACGCGTTATGCGCCTGCAGTGTCTTGACCAGTGGCGCCATCTTGATCGCTTCGGGGCGAGTGCCAAAAACTAAAAGAATTTTTTTTGGATGCATGAATCTTCGGTAATTTAGGCGGACTTAATGCGCCCGTACGTGACTTCAAACCGCACAACGACCCTTGGCACAAATAAATGACAAAGGCGTGTGCCTGAACCGCCACAAAGAATGACGGGGGTGACTTGAATGGCAGCAGCGCTGGGGGTCATGCTTTTTTAGCGGTAGGCGCGGTCGAGGTGCTGTTTATTTCAGAGGTCAGCGTGTCTATTTCAAGCTTCATGGCCTCGTATTCGGCCATCTTGCGTTTGAGAAAGCGCGTGGTCAGCAGCGCTTTTTCAACAATGCCCTGCGGGGTGAGCACATAGATGTAGCCAAACTTGTTTTTGGATTGGCTGAAGTTCTGCACCTTGACCCAGCCTTTGTTTATCAGCGCATTGAGGCAGTAATTCAGGCCACTGGTGCTGACGCCCAGCCGTTCGGCAATCTCGCGCTGGGTGACGTCGGGGTCGGCTTGCAGCATGCGCAAGACCCTGAAGTAAGTGTCTTCTTGAAGTTGGGCGCGGCGGCTGGTCATGTAGTAGGAGGTGTTTTGCCACGCTACCGCCGTGCCGTGTCACGATCGGCAAGCGCGCTAGGGGTCGCTCTATAGCGGAACGTTTGTGCGAATTCGCATGATTTTAGGGCTTTCCTGATGAGTTGTTAATGTCAACTGCAAAATATTTATCGAATGCATTAGCGTTATGACGCTTCGCCGATATCTGAGGGGATCGTTTCGGCCTGCTGTTGCACGGCTTCCTCCATACTGATGGTGTTTACCACCAGCTCAAACTGTTCCAAGATGTCGGGCTCGTGGCGTTGGATGTAGCTGTTGACCGCCTCGTTAGCCAGCAGCTTGGTGAGGTAGCCCTTGGCAACCACCAGGTTAAGCAAGTCGGAGCCGTAGTTTTGTTCGGCGTCTTTGTACTGGGTCTGCACCTGGCTCATCTCTTTTTCAAGCTTGACGATTTGCTCGATGGGTGAGGTTTTGTCGCGCTCGGCGGGTTTGAGGTCTGCGCGCTGCTCAGGCGGCGTGGCTTTGAGCAGGGCTTCGGCGTGGGCCACGGTGATGGTGTTGCTGGACACCATCAGCTCCACCGCTTCGACTTGGCGGGCGGCTTTCATGTTGCGCAGGATGCGGGTGACGTCTGGCGTGAACTGTTTGTCTTGCAGCAGGTCAATGGCTTCGGGGCAGATGCCTTCAAGCAGATTGATGCGCCGGTTGATAGAGCTCAAGTTCACGTTAAAGGCCCGGGCCAGGCGCTCGCGGCTCACGCCCCGGTCGATAGCGCGGCGAAGCATGTAGTGCTCTTGCACGGTGGACAGGCGGTTGATGCGGTGGTTGTAGCTGAAGGTTTCGTCGTCTTTGGCCATGAGGCAGGGCGCGGTTTCCATGCCCAGCTCTTTGAGGGCCAGCACCCGCAGGTGGCCATCGAGCAGCAAGAACTCCGACTTTTTGGGGTCTGGCTGGATGATGGACAGGGGCTCGATGAGCCCGATTTCGTGGATAGACGAGACCACCTGCTTGTATTTGCGAGTGCTCATGGTGCCGTCCATGGCCGGGAAAAACGTGCTGCGTCGCGCCGTCAAGGGGTGTGGCAAGGCGGTGCTCCGCCGCTGGGCTATGGCCTGGCACAGCAACGCTTGGTGGAGGAGCCTGCTGAAGCAAAGACAGTGCGGAACATTTTTGAGCGGTTTTTGCTGCAGCCATCAGTGACTGCGCTGATTCAGGAGCTCAGTGAACAAGGCGTCAAAACCAAAGCGTGGAACACCAAAGCTGGTCTGCTGCGCGGTGGGCGCACCTTTGACAAAAACGTGCTTTATAAATTGCTCAACAACCGAATGTACCTGGGCGAGTTGTTCTATGACGATGCTTGGCATGCCAGCAGCCACAAACCCCTCATTGAGCAAGCCCTGTGGGACGAAGTTCATGAGTTGATGGCCTCGCGGGCACGCCGAACCGGCGTGCTCAATCGCAAATCGCCAGAGTGGCACTTCCCACTCAAGGGCCTGGTGTTTGGGGAAGATGGTCGGAGCATGACGCCCTGGTTTTCATCAAAGCAACGGGGGCGACAACTAGGCTATTACATCCCCCAGAAAGAAATTTCGGTGGGTGCCGGTGCCTCCGGTCTGCCGCGCCTTTCCGCTTATCACCTGCATGCGCAGGTGATGGAACATTTGTACGAAAATTTTCGGGATCCCTCGCAGTGGCTAGCAGCATTACCGCGATCGCTCACAGACCATCCAACGTTCGATCAGGCACTCATCACTGAGCGGCTGCGCGAAACGGCCAGGGTATCCGACCTCTTCTCGTTGCCCACGAAAGCGCAACTGATACGTTTGTTGGTGGAGCGGGTGGTCGTTGGGCCAAATGACTTCCTTGTACGCATCAGTGCCAAAGGGGTGTTCGAGCTAATCTGTGATCTTATACAAGCCCATACAACCGACTGGGTCTCGCAGATACCAGATCAAACGCCGCGCAAGTGACGGCCTGGCCAGTGCCTCATTGAGGCACCATCAGTTTGCAAGCCTAGTCAAGCTAGGGCAGTTGCAGGGACTGCATTTTCCGATTTTTCAATCCTGAAATGACTTGGCTTTTGATCGTAAAAGAGCGTTCATGGAGGTCCGCAAACCCTTCTTGGAAAGCTGAGCCAATGGATGAAGCATATCGAATCGCCTTGATGAAAATCGTCACCCTGGGCACCCTGCCAAAGTCCATTCTGTGGACCGTTTGGGATAACTACTTTCCACGGCGTCCACACCGCAGCCGACACTACTTGGAGACCCAGCTTGCCTATCTGTTTCAGAAACACGCCTACGACGAAATGATCGCCGCCATGCCCCAGAAACGGTCAAAAGCTGGCGTCAAGGCCAACCCGCTACAGCGGCAGATCAAAACCAATTGACTGGCGGATTGGATGATGTTTCATATTCTTTTTTACTCGCTGCCAACGTGATCTGGGTACGCTCCATCCTCTCAGCCTACCAATGCCACAGAAAAACCGATTGATTCGTCCGCGCGTAAGTCATTGATTTATATAGGGATGACGGACCTGCCTTCCGGACTTGGGCCTGCAACGGGTGGGGCGGCGCGGATAGAGAATGCGCAAACGGAGAGTAAAACGTGCAGGGTGGTGGCAGAAAGGGCTCTCTCCGCAGTCCGCAAGAACCCGCTGGAACCCGCGCAAACACGCAGTAGTGGGCAAAAAAAAGCCAACCGGTGAGGGTTGGCTTTTAAGGTATTGGTGGTGGGGTCGCACCCCCTGTCAAACCAAGCGAACTGGGCTCGTTTTAGCTGCCAATGGCTGCTGCGAAGAACTGCGGAAACCGCCAACTTGACTGGCAGTCTATCAGAGGCTGATGGACGCATGGGTCGAAAGATGCTTACCGCGGTTCAAATCCGCATTCCACACTTGAACCGCCGTCCGCATTTTTTTCACAACACCACTTGGCTTTGGGACGAAAACACGCCTTCATGGAGTACCACCAACTCATTCGGAAGGAAACCTGTGGACACCAAACATCTCGGGCAAAAACAACTGGCAGCCCGTTGGGGACTAAGTGAAGCAACGCTGGAGCGATGGAGGTCAGAGGGAATCGGGCCGATGTATCTCAAACTGCTTGGACGGGTCTGTTACCGACTCTGCGACATAGAAGAGTTCGAGTCATCCTGCTTGAGGATACCAACTGCAAAGCAAGCGGCGTGACACGTTAACAGCTACTGCCTTGGACTGCAGCCTCAGGCAACGCTCACATTCCACGTATTCAGCCGCGAAGCGTAGTCAGCAGCTTTACCAGTTCAACAATGGCGGTGAAGGGCTCAGGGTCTGTGCGCGCGGTAAAGTGCACCGCCAATCGTTCTGCACGCTGGGTGGCGACGGCCAAATGCACATTGGTGGTCGCGAACGCGGTGCCTGCGCCTTTGTCATAGCCCGGCATGTGCAGCTTGAGGCGGCGCATCACTTCATCACGATGCAGCGGGGCCCGAATGTCCTCAAAATGCAGCAGCAGCCACAGCTCAAAACTGGGCACTGATGCAATGGCATGAAAAGAGACCGGCTGCTTGGCATCGTTCCTGAGCTTGCCGTTCAGCGAGGCTGCCAGCGTCAGTGCCTCGTGATAGCTGTCATGGTTGTCACGGTCAAACACGGCATAGACCTTCTCGAACGCACGACGCTGAATGTTCTTATAGCGGTCGCCATCCTCAAACAATTCTTTCGCATACTGCACAACCTGAATTGGCGCGGTCCCCAACTCGCTAGGCTGAACTTCCACGTTGGCGGTGTGCAAGCGATGGGTAGCGCGAATCTCGAGAAAATAGTTCGGCTCCGTCTTGCTGCCCTCGGAGACGATCAGGATCCGGTCGTAGCTGGCCCGCCGTCCCTGCTTACGCGCCAACTGCTTTTGTTGGCGCTCTTTTGGGGAATTGTCGCGCGCCATCAGTTTTTCAACCCCAGTGTGTGGTCGAGAAATGGCACACCACCGTATCTACCCATCAGGTAGCCCCGCTCCATATCTTCATTCTTACGCGGGCTGAATTCTGACAAGCTGACCAATGCCGAGGTCTGATCGTGATTTTTTTCCACGAACCACACCTGATCTCGCCGAAACAGATCTGGCGCGTCCAGCAACGACGTGTCGTGAGTCGTGAAGATCAGTTGCGCACCGCCGGTGTTGATCTCGGGTCGGTGGAATAGTCGCACCAATTCGCGCACCAGCAAAGTGTGCAAACTGGTGTCGAGTTCGTCGATAACCAGTGTCAGCCCTTTGCTGAGGATATCCAGCACTGGCCCTGCAAGAAACAGCAGATTGCGCGTGCCGTTGGACTCGTCCATCAAATCAAACTCAGCTTTACCCTGTTCGGTGACATGGTGGAAGCGCAGTTTGTGCTCTTCCATCTCTTCTGATCGCACTTCGGTTTTTCCGGCTACCAAGTCAAAGTGAACAGCCTGCCCAGGAACCTTGCGCGTTTCCACATCGATGTCGGCGATGCTGATGTCGGCGGCAGAGAGAAAGTTGCAAATTTCTTTCCTGCCTTCTGCCTGCTTGAGCATCTGGATAGACACCTGAGGACTGAGCTGGGCTTGCTCGTTGAAGATGACCAGTCGACTCGTGAACCAGTCGAACACCGGGCGCAAGGCTTCGCTATTGAGTTGCACAGCCATTGACAGGAACAATGCGTTCGGTCGGGTCGCTCCTTCCCACAGGTTCTTGGGACCTTTAAGACCAGGGCCAAAATCGTAGACATCTTTTCCGGTAACTGTGTCGAAGTGGCGCGTGAACCAGCGCTGGGGCTTGAAAGCCTTGTAAACCAGCAAATGCTCACTCACGATGCGCTGTGCGGTCATGGCAAAGCCATACTGGTAACGCACACCATCAATCAGGAAAGTTACTTCGAACTCGCTGGGCTGACTGGCGGAATCGGCATCGAGTCGGAATGGCT
>JAQSDS010000009.1 GCA_029946045.1 Rhodoferax sp. | reverse complement strand
GGTGGTGGCCGGACCCAGGTCCGACAAAATGTCACCAAACAAATTGGTGGCCGCCACCACGTCAAAGCGGTCAGGTTGCAGCACGAAACGTGCGCTCAAGATGTCGATGTGCTGTTTGTCCACCGTCACCTCGGGGTAGGCGCTGCCCACTGCGTCGGCGCGGCTGTTCCACCACGGCATGCTGATGGCGATGCCGTTGGATTTGGTGGCCAGCGTCAGGTGCTTGCGCGGGCGGCTTTGGGCCAGCTCAAACGCGTATTTCAGCAGCCGGTCGGCGCCGTGGCGCGAAAAGACCGACTCCTGGATCACGATTTCGCGCTCGGTGCCCTCGTACATGATGCCGCCCAGCGAGGTGTATTCGCCCTCGGTGTTTTCGCGCACCACAAAGTACTCGATGTCACCGGCTTGACGCCCCGCCAGCGGGCAGGGCACACCTTCAAACAAGCGCACTGGGCGCAAGTTGATGTACTGGTCAAATTCGCGGCGGAACTTCAACAAGGAACCCCACAGCGAGATGTGGTCAGGCACCGTGGCGGGCCAGCCGACCGCACCAAAATAAATGGCGTCGAAGCCCGACAGCTGCTGCTTCCAGTCGTCGGGCATCATCTTGCCGTGCGCCAGGTAATAGTCACAATGGGCCCAGTCGAAGTGGGTAAATTCCAGTCCCAGTTTGAAGCGCTGGTCCGCCGCTTGCAAGGCGCGCAGGCCTTCGGGCATCACTTCCTTACCAATGCCGTCACCGGCGATGCAAGCAATCTTGTAGGTCTTCATGAAGTCTCCTGAATGTTTGTTGACAAGGGCCAATTGAACCATTATTCACGGTTAAACAAGCGGCAGGCAGGCTCACCCAGTCGGTAGCTGGCTATCATTGATCGCATGCCAGAACAATCCAGCCCAATGATCGACCCCAACGACCTGCTCATCTTTGCCAGCGTGGCCGAGTTGGGCAGTTTCAGCCGCGCTGCCGAGCGCTTGGGTTTGCCCAAGTCCACGGTGTCGCGTCGACTGGCAGCGCTGGAACACCGGCTGGGCGAGCGCCTGCTGCTGCGCACCACCCGGCGCCAGTCACTGACCGAATTCGGCCTGCAACTGCTGGAGCATGCGCGCCAGGTGGTGTCTGAAGTGGAGGCGGTGGCGGCCTTGAGCGAACGCCGTCAAGCCACACCGAGCGGACGCCTGCGGGTGTCCATGCCCAGCGACTTTGCCAACCTGGTGCTGGCCGACACGCTGGCTGCCTTCGTTGCGCTGTATCCGGCCATCCAGCTCGAGCTGGACTTGTCGCCGCGGTTGGTGGATCTGCTGGGCGAGGGTTTTGATGTGGTGCTACGCATGGGCAATCTGCCCGACGATGCCTCGCTGGCCGCACGGCGCCTGGCCGTTTTTTCCTTGGGTTTGTATGCGGCCCCCAACTACCTGGCGGAACACGGGGAACCGCAGGCGCCCGCTGATCTGGCGCGTCATTCAGCTATCAGGATGCTGCTAGCCAATGGAGACGCTGCTGGCTGGACACTGCAGCAGGGCGAGCAGCGTTGGCAGGGTGTCCCACCGGGCAGGGTCAGCGCCAATTCCCCGGAGTTGCTGATCAAGTTGGCGTGTGCTGGTGCCGGTATTGCGGCCGTGCCTGACTACATTGCCGCACCGGAGGTTCGGCGGGGCGCACTGCGCCGGGTGTTGCCGGGCTGGAGTCTGCCCAGTCCCACGGCGTGGGCGGTGTTCCCGGAGCGCAAGCTGATGCCGGTCAAGACACGGGTTTTCATCGACATGTTGCTGACCGCGCTGGCCCAGGTACAGGCCTGATCTCTGGGGGGCGAGGGTGCCCTTGTCTGCTGATGCCGCCGGACCCTGTTCTTAGTTGTTGGCAGCAGCGGCCTTCTTCAGGATGATGTAGAGGCCGTCCTTGAGTAGGAGCTTTTCCTTTTTCAGGTGTTCGATTTCCTCATGGTTGCCAGGTTCGATGTGCGCTTCCATGTGCCTGATTTTCTGGTCCAGCGTATTGTGTTTTTCGAACAGGCGCACAAAATTGAGGTCGGAAATCTTCAATTGAGCGATCAGGTCGCGGTATTCAGGAAACATGGGTACTCCTTAAACATGACCTAGGCCAATCCAGTGTCAAGGCGTTTAAAAAACCTGGCCACTGCCCGAGTGACTGCTCAGGCAGGGCAACACGACGGTGTCGCGCTAGCGAATTATTTCTTCGCAGCAGCCTTGGTTTTCTTGGCCGGTGCCGTAGCTTTGACAGCAGGCTTGGCAGCCGCCTTGACAGCGGGCTTGGCAGCCGCTTTTGCTTTCGTTGGCGCTGGCGCAGGAGCCGCTGCAGGGGCAGCCTTCAAAGCTGCACGCTGATCCCGCAAGGCCTGAATTTCTGCATTGATTTTGTTCTTGCGCTCGGTGAGCTTGGCAATGCTGGCGTTGATTTTTTCTACCGCCTTGGCAGCTTTGGACAGAGGCGCTTTTTTGGGCGCTGCCTTGGCAACTGCCTTGGCCACTGGCTTGCTGACCTTGACCGGTGCCGCAGTTTTCTTTGGAATTGCATTAGCTTTGGGAGACACTTTTTTTGCAGTTGCCATTTGTTATTTCCTTATTGAGTTAACCGGCATAAAAATTTGCCAGCGGTGCATTGTCTTCAAATTCGCAAAAAATGTCGATACATGGTTTGCAAGCCTGTTGCGTCGCTGTTGCCCGAAAGTTTGGCATAAAAAAAGCGGCTCGCCAACATGCGTGATGTCGGGCTCACTGCCGCCGGATGTGGGTCACCAAAGGCCCATCCAGCGTCTCCATGTGATTGATCAGCCAGGCAGCAAGAAAGGATTCCAGATTCGCCATGGTCAGGCTGTAGTTGGCGATGAGTTCCGCGGTATGCCCCAGTTTGGTCAGCAAGGTTTTGTGCTGCTCAAGGTGCGCTGTTCTGCCCGGATAGTTGATGTCGCGCATGAAGGCTTCTTCGTGCGCAAAATGTTCCCGCGTGTGCTTGAGCAAGTTGGCCACACACTGGGTGAGTTGTGACTTGTCAGTGGCTGCGAGCAGTGCGTTTACCAGTGCAAAAAGCGTTTGGTGCTGGGTGTCGATATCGGCGTCGCCCAGAAGGAAGCTGTCACGCCATTCGATAGCCATAAGTTGTATGAAGGATGGGTTTGGGTGGCCAGTAGCGGTACCGGCCTGAGCCCCATTCTAGCCACGGACCCTTCCGTGGCATGGGCCTCGTCAGGCTGCCATGCGTTTCGACCGCGCCCGGATGTTGAGCGCCTCAACGCCCAGTGAAAAAAGCATGGCGACATAAACATAAGCTTTCGGCACGTGCACGTCAAAAGCCTCGGCAATCAGCAGCGTGCCCACCATGGTCAGAAAGGCCAGCGCCAGCACCTTGATGGACGGGTGCAGGTCGACGAATTCACCGATCGGCTTGGCCGCAAACATCATGACCGCGACCGAGGCGATGACGGCCGCCACCATCACGCCAATTTCGTTCACCATGCCTACCGCGGTGATCACCGAGTCCAGCGAAAAGACGATGTCAACAATGCCAATTTGCACAATGGTGCCCCAAAACAGCGTGGCCCCTGTTTTGATGGTATCGACCCCGGCGCTGACTTCCTTGGACTGGTGGGCTTCCACTTCCATAAAGATTTCGTGCGAGGCCTTGTACAGAAGAAACAAGCCACCGCCGAGCAGGATCAGGTCACGACCGCTGATTTCCTGTCCCAACAGCGCAAAAATTGGCGTGGTCAAGGTCATGACCCAGGCCAGGCTGAACAGCAGGGCGATGCGCGAGAGCATGGCAAAACCCAACCCCAGTCGGCGTGCCAGGTCCCGCTTTTCGGCGGGCAGACGCCCGACCAGGATGCTGATGAAAATGATGTTGTCAATGCCCAGCACAATTTCCAGGGCGGCAAGCATGAAGAAGGCGATCCAGATATTCGGGTCGGTGAGCAGTTCCATCGTGATCTCGATTCAGGTAAAGCCGACAAGTCTAATCGGCGCTTGAAAAAGCTGCAACGCGCACGCCCAAGTCGGGCTTGAAGCCACACCTCAACCAAGGCTTCTCCCTGCGAACAATAAGGCTGATGCTTGGCTTTTCTGCGTTTTGACGGCGGGCACAGGGTGCGGCTTTGTAGAATGTGCTGTGCCCAAATTCACCGACAAAAAACACTCCGGCGGCCCTGCCTTATCGAACGTTCTATCGGATTTATCGCAACAGGAGCAGCGTGAACGCATTGCCATCAGTGATTTGCTGGTTGCGCTTGGCGACCGTGCCACGGGTGCCCTGATCTTCATTTTTGCCTTTCCCAACGTCTTGCCTACACCGCCTGGCACCTCGAGTATTTTGGGGGCACCGTTGATTTTTTTGGCAGCACAGCTCATGTTAGGCCGCACGCCCTGGTTGCCGGCCTTTGTGGCCAGCCGCTCCATGGCGCGTTCAGACTTTGCCTTGCTGGTCAAACGTATCGTGCCCTGGCTACAGCGCGCCGAAAGCCTGCTGCGTCCCCGCCTGTCAAGTCTGGCCCAGCCACCGATGGAACATTTCATCGGTTTTCTCTCCCTGTTGCTTGCGGTTTTGTTGGTGCTGCCGATTCCTTTGGGTAACGTGCTGCCTGCCCTGGCCATCAGCCTGATGGCCCTTGGGGTGCTTGAGCGTGATGGCGTTTGGGTGCTGGCAGGGTTCGCGGCGGCCGCTGCTGCCGGGTCGGTCATTTATGGCGTGCTTTTTGCCATGGTCAAGGCCAGTCTTTATTTTTTTACCCAGCTTTGACAGTGGCCAGCCCAGGCCCGCCTGGGTGTGTCTGGTCGGTTCAGGCCAACACGCCCATCACCACGCGCACCAAGCCACTCAACACCAGCGCCACGCCCACCGACAGCAGCACCGAAAACCAGGCTTGTGCCCGCCCCAGCGTTTTGTTCATGATGGCAAAGGTCGAGATGCAGGGCACGTAGAAAGTGATGAACACCAGCAGCGTCAGGATTTGTGTGGTGCCCAGCACGGTGTTGATGTCCTGCGTGCCCAGGGCCTGGAAAATCATGAGCAAGGACAGCTCCTTGCGCAGTACGCCAAACAGCAGCGGCAGGCCCAGCACCAGCGGCAGGCCCAGCCACCAGCTGGTCAGTGGCGTCAGCACCGTGTTGATCAGGCCATCGGCACCAAAGTGACCCAGCAGCGCCAGCACCACGCTGCCGCCCACCAGCAGCGGCGTGACAATGGTGAGCACATCGCTGGAGCGGGCCCAGGTTTCATGCACCATGGCGCGCCAGTTGGGTAGGGAGTAGGCGGGAATCTCTTGCAGCTGGCCCGGGCCGGCCTCACTCTTACGATGCGACAGCAGCAGCCCCATCACGGCGATCAACACCAGCGTCAGCGCGTAAATGCCTAGCACGCCCAGCACCCCAAGGTACTTGCCTGCCACCGCCAAAATGATGGCTGAGCGGGCGGAGCAGGGCACAAACGTGATGAGCACCGAGGCAATCAGGCGCTCGCGGCCAGAGGTGCTGCGCGCCACGGCCGAGATGGCTGGCACATTGCAGCCCAGACTCAGCAAGAACGGCACGGCCACGCCGCCGTGCAACCCAATTTTGTGAAACCCCCGGTCCACCACAAAGGCAATGCGGTGCATCAGGCCGATTTCTTCGAGCGCGATCAGCAGCAGCAACAAGGGCAGCATGTAGGGCACCACAATGCCGATCAGCCCGATAAAGCCATCGGCAATGGCCCGCCCGACCACCCCGGCGGTGGACTGCGGCTGCCAGCCGCTGGTGACTTCAATGAGGCGTTGTGTGGTTTGGCTGTCGATCCAGCCGCTGACCTCAAACACCACAAACAGCACGCCGGCAAACACCGCCAGGCTGGCCAGCAGACCCCACTGCCGGTGCAGCATGAACGCATCCAGCCAAAAGCGCCAGCCGCGCTCTTTTTCAAGAGGCCCTGGGCGCAGCGCAGACTCAAACAGGGTGGCGGCGCGGTGGTGCCGGTCGGCATGAATTTCTTCGGCCAGCGGGCGTGGCAAACCCTGGTCGGCCGCGACCCGCAGCGCTTGCAAGGACGGCAACAGCGGGCCAAAGTGCTCTTGTAATTCACGCTCGATGTAACCGTGCCCGGACGCAAACAGCATCAGCAACAACTGGTGCGGCATACGAAAAGCGGTGTCGATGCCGGGCTGTTTGAGTGCGGTGTTCAGCGCCTCCAGGCTGGCGGCAATGTGCGGGCTGGGTGCCTGCGGTAGCGGGCAGGTGGCCTGGCGCGCCGTGGCTACGGCAGTTTTGAACAGCTCGGCGATGCCTTGCCCCCGGAGCGCCGAAATCGGCACCACAGGCAGGCCCAGCAGGGCAGAGAGCGTTCTGTGGTTGATGTGCAAGCCCTTGCGCTGCACTGCGTCGATGTGGTTGAGTGCCAGCACCACCGGACGCCCCAACTGGCTTAATTCGAGTGTGAGTTCAAGCTGGCTTTGCAAATTGGTGGCGTCGACCACCTGCACGATCAGGTCGGGCGGCTCGAAAGGTGCCGGCGCGGCACCCGCCTCGTGTGCCGTGACCGGCGGGCGCTCATTGCCCCACAGCAGGTACTTGAGCGTGCCCAGGTCCTCGTCTTGCAAGGGGTGCAGCGCGCTCAGGCTGGGCAGGTCTACCACGCTGGCCTCGTCCAGGCCAATTTGTACCGTACAGCTGCGGTAGACGCGGTGCGTGTTGGTGAGCTCGCCGGTTTGTGGCGCGGTGCTGGACACCGCCTCAAACAGCGTGGTCTTGCCGGCCCCCGGCACACCGACCAGGGCAATACGCAGGCGCCGGGTGCCGCGCAACAGCGGGCTGTGCAACGTGACGCTGTGCTCTGACACGTGGGTCCTGGAGTTTTTCATGGGTTGGTGACTGGCTGCTTTCTGCTGCCGCATTGTCTCCCAAGGCACCGGCTTGATCTGCTATAAAGTGGCAAGCAGGGGTAACGCACCATGAATCAATTGCACCGTATTCACGCCAGCGGCTCGCAGGAGCGACTGGATCGACTCATTCAGGAACGCCTGGAACCGGGCGCCGACAAGGCGCGTATAGACCAACGCATCTGGGACCTTTTTGGTGAAGACTGGTGCGTCATGTTTACCGACCTGGCGGGTTTCTCCCGGAGGGTGGAAGAGTTTGGCATCATCCATTTTCTGCAAATCATCCACGAAGCCGAGCGCTTGTTGATTCCGGTCATCGAAGACCACGAGGGCATCCTGCTGAAACTGCTGGGCGATTCGTTCCTTGTGATCTTTCGCAAACCACAAAAAGCCCTGAAATGTGCCCTGGGCCTGCAACAACTTCTGGCCGGCTACAACCTGGACAAATTGCCAGAAGAACAGGTGCTGTTGTGTGTTGGCCTGGGCTATGGCCGGGTGCTGCGCATTGGCGACAGCGATGTTTTTGGTGCCGAGGTCAACGCCGCCAGCAAACTCGGCGAGGACCGGGCCAAAGCTGGCGAAATTCTGGTGACCGGCGAATTCAGGCGCGAGTGTGGCGACATGGCCGGCACCAGCTACCGGCAACTCGAGCATCCGCCCGCCGGAACGGCTGAGGCTTTTCGCGTGATGTATTGAAGCGCTGAGGCCCTCAGGGCTAGACCGTTTCGGCGTAAACGCTCAAAAACTCAACACCGTGGCGGTCGGTGCCGCCTGACAGGTGGCCCAGCAGGCACGGGCCGAAGCGCTGTAACTGCTGCTCAAGCGTTTCTACGGAAATGTCAAATTGCCGCGCTGCCTGGTGTAGTTCGGGGGCCGCATCGGCTACCCGTAAACCTGTTTTGTACAGGTTGATGTCAAAAGAGCAGCGTGGATTGGCGTCCTCGCTCACCTCCAGATACAGCAGTGATGCTGCCGGATTGGCCTTCAGGCTGCGACGAACAATGCCCAGCGCAGCCTCACTGCCACGGTCTGCCGGTACCTGCGGATAGAGGCTGGCCATGCGGCGCATGGCATCCACGGCGCTTAGGAGCGGAAAACAGGTGTAGCGCGCCACCTCATGGTGGTTTGGGCGGGTCGGGTCCCATTTGACACCCAGGTGAAGCAATTGGGGCGCCATCGAACCGGTACGCAACACCTCGCGCCTGACTTGGTCCCAAAATTCCAGATACAGCTTGCAGACGCTGCCTTCGGCACGGTCTTCGATACCAAAGAGCACCAGGTTGGCTTGGGGCCGATGCGCCTCCAGCAGCTTCTGGCAGTCGGCGGGCATGCCTAACGCGTAGGCGATGTCAAACATCGTGGCCGCAGGCAAGAGAGCGATGTCAATACCAATCAGCACCCGGTTTTGGATTAACTGCCGATGTGTCAGCTTGAACGAGTCCTCGCGTCCGTAGCTGATGCCGAGCGCGTTGATCCGATTCAGAATCAACTGCACCGGATTCGGAAGTGCTGTGTTTATCACCATGGGAGCTGTTGATTGGTTTGAATATATTTAAGTTTTGAATGACAACGACATGAGAATTATCATTTTTGTTGATAGACAGCGCAAAAAAATATGCCCATAATATTCTTTTGCACTCAATGATTGATTGAGATCAAACAAACTAAATATAGATATTAATTTATATCAATAATTAATATTTTTTATCAGTTTATCTGCTTGTTGACGAGTCAACAAGAATGGTTCCCAAGGGCAAGGTTCAGGAGAAGTTCATGAAAACGCTGCATACGGTCCGCAATTTATTCGCCCGCTCATCGCTGGCTAGCTATTTGAGCGAGGCCTTCCGACCCAAACCCGCCAAAACCTCCCATCTGCACACCCGAAAAACAAACCGGCGACTGGACTTTTCCATGGAAGCCATGGAGCCGCGGCTGCTGCTGTCGGCGGACCTGAGTGCCGGCGCTACCTGGGGTAGCAGCCTGACGCTGATTGCCACCGATGCGACGCACGTTCAGCTGTCAGATGGTACGAATACCACCACGGCGGCGCTCACCGGCGATGGCATCATTAATTTGACACGGGCCGGCGGCGCGCTGGTGCAAGCGGCTAACGGTGACACCGTCCACCTCAACCTGGCCAGCCTTGATGGCTTGACCCTCGGCAGCGCAAGCTCGCTCGACATCAAGTTCACCGGGGGCAGCCAGCTCGTGACCCAGGACACGGTTCAGCTCGATGGCACGGGCGTCTTCGGCTACGACGTCAAGGTCGAGTCCGACGCGGCCATCAAAGTGGACGCAGCTGCATCACTGACCGCGACCGGCAAGGACATCACGCTCGCGGTGTCCGAGACCGGCACCGCTGTTGGCGCCGGCGGCTACAACTTCGGCGCTGGCGCGACGCACGCGACGGTTGAGGTGCTCGGTGACCTGAGTGCCAAGACAATCACCTT
>JAQSDS010000008.1 GCA_029946045.1 Rhodoferax sp. | reverse complement strand
CTGGCCAGGTTGGATCGCCGTCGCCGACTCAGTCACCACGCCACGCATATATTGCAGCGCTTTGATGAGATTGGACTTGCCGCTCGCGTTTGCGCCATACACCACCGCACTGCGCAACAGAATCGGAGCAGCGCTGATGCCTGTTGCTTGTGTATGGGTGTCCAGCAGGGTCTTGTCCTTGGATGCAACAAGACTCAGCACCTGTTCGTCGCGCAGGCTGCGGAAGTTCTTAACGCGGAACTCTATCAGCATCGAATTCACCTTGAGAAATGATAATAAATCAACATTTTGCAATAGTAACGCAAAAACTCAAGTTATTAACTCACTAAAGTCATGTTTTTAGGTACTCAGGAAGGCAACGTCGCCCAGCGGGAGTCATGGCTGCATCCAAGCTTTGTTGCTTCAGATGTGGCCGGACCGATACCGCCAAGTTTCGACTCATGTTGTCACGCTTTCCAGGTACGGGCGCATGACATTGGCGACGCGGTCAACCGTCCCGAAATGCCAGATCTCGTCCATTGTGAATTTTCGTTGTGCCCATCCATCACGCAGGGCTTCCAGGGCAACGTCCAGACCGATCTTGTTACGGTACTTAAAGCAGTCAGCCACAGTCTTTGCGGCGTTAAACACTGGCACCACCACGCCATCGACTGATAGATGTTCGATGCCTTCCGTAAATGCGGGGCCTGACATGCGCACGACACGAATCTCAGGGTGATCCAGACGTGGAATGGGTGCCCGATGGGCAATGGCTAGCCAGACCTCGAACGGTGCCTGGGTGCCGATGCCATGCACACGCAGTGCCGAAAGCAGGCAGACAACGCCCTGCGGCACTCTCAGCGCAACTTCTGCCAGTGATCGGTGTTCGCTGATTGCCTGACCTGGTAGGCCGTACACCCCTCGGGCGACTCTTTCGAGCTTGCCTGCAGCAACCAGCCGACTGAGCACAACGGTGGGCAGCGCCTGCTGCGCAAGATCCCGGGCACGCAGAAGCGGACGCGCCTTGGCAAGTTCGAGAACAGCCTGCTCGTGTGTTGAATGGGAACGTGGGCTCATGGTGCAAGTATGTTGCAATGTAGAGGCATTTGTCAATAAATTACATGCAATAGCAACAGGTGAACAGCCATTTCGTCAAACCCTTGCAAATCACCCAGGTACAGGAAGCCACACGGACTCATGTTCAAGCGCCATACCCGCTGCGCTCAAAGCTCTGCATAGGTCTGAAACACCACCCTCCCATCCCAGGGCTTCCAGCCTGGGTAGCGCCGACTGAAAGTCACTGTGGGTGTTTAGCCAAACCTGGTGACTGCCAAATGCATTTAGCCGAGCCTGCCAATCGGGCATCAACCAAAATGAGCAGGGGCAGGCGCACACTTCCCGCAGCCGTGCGTAATTGAGCAGACCCACACCGTCGTAATCCGGAAAAAGAATAACTTCTGTGGCGCGCTGCTTGGCCGCGATCCACCGCAAAAGACGGGCTGGCAGCTGCCCCGCGTAGTAGCCAACGGTACCGGTGGCGTCAGGTGGCAACCAATCCAAACGATCAAATAGTGCTTGATTTTCGACCAGCCAAAGGGGTTGTCCGGATTGCCATGTGTCATTGACCGCCAGGGCCAACACGCCAGCGCCAGCGACGTCCGTAAGCTCCGACAAATCGAGACAGCGGGAAGAACTGCCCAGTTCGGACTTCCAAGTCACGCCGTTCGAAATTGACTTGACAAGCAAGTAGTGCAGTTCGTGGCCGTGATCGGCCCCCTTGCTGCTGCGTGTCTGACCAATATTGGCAGCCCGCTTCGGCAACGAAGAATCAATTTCGTCACCGTGCAGAGGGCGAAGCGTGCGCAGATGGACGTTAAGCATGTCCGTATGCACGACCTGATACACACTGCCCCGCCCCACCGACTTGACACGCAAAGCGCCGGTCCTTCGACCCAGCTCCTCCAGCGCTCGCCGTTGTGCACCTGTAAACATACTGGCTGCGACGGTGTCGCCATCAACCAGGAGCTTGGCCAGGGCGGCCGCAAGTACTTGACTCATGCGTCTGCCGGTTCAGTTTCATTGGGCATGAAGGAGTTTTCCTTCTGGCCGGGAGAGATGGATTCTGGTTGATTTAACGGCTCTAGAATTTGCCAGCTCTTGCGGCTGATGTTGTTGTATCCATCGCGGCTCGTGATGGGTACGCAATAACGTGCCGTGACCAGCGGTGTCGGCGAGGCGAAGATCAAGGCATACCCAAAATCCTGAGCTGTTTCGATCAAGCTGAGTTGATTGCGCTGATCCAGGGACGATGCTTCGTCCAGGTAACAAACCGCCTGGACGTTGTACCGTTTGTCTTGCATGAGGTGGAGCAAGGCCAAGCCTGTGACGAGCTTGGCCATGAGAACAGTGCCATTGGACGCAGCACTGTCCATGTCCGAAAACGATTCCTCCTTACGCCCGGCTTTGCCGACGACAAATTCGAGCCGAAAGAAATGTTCCACACGCAGGCAACCACGAACCTCACCTTCATGAATCAGCAGGCTCTTTGCACGATTCAGGGTGGCATCATCGAGGACGCTGCCATGGTTGAAGAGCTCAAACGTATCGCCGCTTTCGGTCCGTTCTGCGGTGCTGATCAACTGTTCAACCGCTTCCACCATCTGGCGCTCATCGACCGGTTCAATCTTGAAAACTGATAGATCGGATAGCTGTCTGCGACTGATCAAGCGATTGAAGTCGCGCATCTTGCTCTTGAAAGTGACCAGCCCATCCCGGAGTTCGCGCAGACACGCAGTTACGTTGACCACTGCGCTGCGGGCTTTGCGCTCAAGCGCTTGGGCTTCCTGTGACAGGTGTGCCGCAAACTCCGTGATTCGCTGTATCTCGACTTCACTGCCTGCAACGAACTGAAATTTGGTTAGACCACCGGCATGGAGTTGAACCAGCTTGCTTTCAATTTCACGATCGAGTCTGAGCAGATCCTCACACTCACGGTGGTACGAAGACAATGCCTCAGCGAGATCCTCCAGCTTCACATCCAAACTACCCAGCCAGGCCTGATGTGGCAGACTGGCCAGACTACTAAACATAGGCGCATCGTCACGGCGGCATTCGCGTAGCCGGGTAATGTGGTCGTGATCGCTGCCTAACTTATCCAGTTTGGCCAGCAACTCGCGCTCAGTATCCCGCAGATTTTTGGCGGCCAGTACCGAGTTACCGAGCTGCGTCTGAAGGGATGCCAGCTGCGTGGTCAATTCGTCGATCTGCTCCGTACGCACGGCCTGTGTGCCTTTGAGGTCCTGCAGTTCATCAAAGCGCTGAATCTGCGACTCGAAATCACGAACAGATTTGTCGAGCCGGTTTTTTTCGTTGCGTGCGCTATGCAGATCGCGTGCAGTGGCCATCTGCTGCGTCAGGCCATCGAGTTGCTGAACGAGCTCTTCAATGCGCTGAGCAATTTCCTCATGAGAACGCTGGGTATGTTGTGGAGATAGTCCTTCTGTCGAAAGCGTCAGGCCGGGTAAAGAAAATGTTCCTGCCGTGCCGGTTGTTGTTTCCACCCAGCGGCGTAACGTCTCTGGGACAGACGAAAAGTCCTGTGCGGCCATGGTCATGGCTTGCGGGCTTAAGACCAGATTGAGCGCGGCGAGTTGATCAGGCCGCAAAACTGTCTTCAAGTGCAAATACAGATTGTTGCTGAGCGTACTCAACTCGCGCTGCAACTGATCGCGCTCGCGTCCCGCTGACTCCATGTCTCTACGGATGGCTTCGACGCCCCGGCTGCTGGCGTTCAGGACCAGCGCGGTTTGACCCTCCAGGGCTTGGCGCTCGGCAACCAGTCCCTCTTCAAGTAACGACCGGATTGGAATCAACGCGAATTCATTGTCCAGAATATCGTGACGCTTCTGAGCATCGAATAACTTGTGGCGCTGTCGGTCAGCCTCACCCTTTTGATCGTTCAGACCCCGGTCCTCGAACTGAAGTGTGGACTGCTGCTGTTCGACATGGGCAATGGCTTCGCTCAGCAGGATGCCATGCGCCTTGAAGTGTGCTTCCCACTGATCGAGCCGCTGATCAATCACTGGTCGCAGGTGTAAAAGTTTGCCTCTCAGTTCAAGCCGCTTGGCCTGCTGGCGCTCCATCGCTTCAATGATGGCCTGCTGGCGCACCGTCGCCTGATATTGGGCGCGATCGGCATTGACCTCGAAAAAGGCTTTATCCCATTCGGCCTTGAAGTCAATGCTGGAATCGGGAAGGTCCCTGCGAAAAATCGCCAGCAGGTAATCCTTGACCTCACTGGAGCGCAACTTGTCCAGCCTCAAGGTCCGGGTGAGAACACGCTGAAAAGCATCGGCATGGCTGGCGTGCTCCAGCTTGAAGACGGTGAAGTCGGGCTCCTGTTCCAGCAGCTTTCTGCGGCTGCCATACAGCGCCGCAGCAAACTCCCCAGACGAGTAACTGAAAACGAGCTTGCCCAAGCTCGACATGTGTGCCTTCAACTGTGGCTGCTGGACTTGTTTACCGTCCTGAAGGCGATAGTCCTCCAAGCGGAGCTGCCCCTTGTATGCGAAATATTCATAGTCATGGCTGACACCTTTCCCGACACAGCCCAATACGACTGTGCCGGTGGTGGGAAGTGCGACCTCCAAAAGGATATAAGCGCTGTTGTGCGGAAAATAAAAGCGTCGACTGGTATCCACATCGTGCGCGCCGAAGTCCATCCGGCGTTTATCGATGATGAGCAAGAACTGCAACGCATTGATCAGACTGGTCTTGCCGGTGTTATTGGGGGCAATCATCGAGACTGCAGCATCCAAAGGCAGCTCGGCACGTCGGTAGCCAGCACTGTTGAGTAGAGCCAACCGTTGAAATCCATATTGAATCATTCCGGCTCACTCTCTTCAGATAATGTGGGAAGGCTGGCGGTCGGCTCGCGCGCAGTGGCCAATTCTTCAAACCGATCAAGGTAGCGAAACACCGCTGGAAGCAGCCGCCAACTGTTGCCTTCAATCGCGGCGAACCCATAGTTGCTAGCAGCTTTCAGTAACTGTTCAAGTTGGTCCTGGTCGGCTAAACCTTCTGCTTCAAGCAGCATACGGTTTTTTTCTACCAGCGCACTTAACAGCTTGTCGTCAATCAGCCAGTCAGTGAAGCGGCCCAGGTTCAGCCCAACATCGGCCTGAAACTCAAATGCCAGCATGAACAGCAGCGCCAATTGGCGAGTGGTTTTTGAGACGTTGCTGCTTGCTTCGTCAAAATGGAACCATGCGAAACCACGATCATCGAGCCTTAGTGTGTATCCCAGCGCGCCAAACAACATCTCGTAGGCATCCCGTTCACGTTCAAGCTCAGCCCAAAGCCGATGATCGGCCAATCGGTTCAAATGCTTTCCGCTGTTCAAAAAGCCGAATACCTCATTGAGTTGCGGTAGTTTGTGCAGGTAGAGCGGGGTAATAGTGTTCATGACACAGTGACCTGTCCGTCGTTTGTCGCAGCGCTGAGTGCATGCGGGTAATGGGTGACACGAACCGTATTGAGCGACTGCCGATCTGTCGAGTCAGCGGGTTTAACGACCCAGTCGCGGCGCTCAATCAGCCCGTGATAGAGACGCAACACCGTCGCATCGGTGAAAAGTGGGTAGCGTTCATGGAGCCAAGCAAGTAAGTTGGTCACTGGCAGCGCCTGCGTCAGCTCCTGCAGCAATGCAGTTTCGTCAATCAGGTCCAGCGCGATTTTGACTGTGTCGAGCTCTTCGTCGCCAGGAAATGACAGCGAAGCTGGCTGGTAACTGAGCGCCTCAACCATGATGGCGAGCACTTCATTGCCGACGGTAACCCGGCGGGGCATGTCGCGCCGCCATAACGGCAATTCAGAAGCCGACAACGCCGCGCTCAGTCCGCGTTTGCGAACCTGACTGAGAATTGTGCTGATGGCAGATGACAAAACGTTGTGCTGTCGGATATCTTCACGCAAGGGCAGCAGCGTATCGCTGCAGTGCTTCAGGACCTCTCGGCCCAAGCGGCGCAACTCTTTTGCCTGGAAGGCCACTTGGCGCATTGCCATGCGCTGGGTATAAAGGGAGCCTTGAATAGTGAGCGTTTCCAGAGCATTATCGAGCGCATGTTCGGCGGACTCCAGATGACGATAGAAGGTTCCGGATGGTCCGCTGTCCATCATTTCCGCCATCGGAGCGACATAGTCATCGTAAGCGGTGAGCACCTCGCTGTAACGACGGTTGATGGGTAGGTTGGCATCTTTGGATTTCGCGCGCTCTGCCAGTTCAAGAATAGCGTGCCGGTCTTGGTCGAGCTGCTGACTAATCTGTCGAAAAAGTTCTGAAAGTTGCGTTGCAGCTTGCCGCAGTTGATCGGAATCTTTCGTTTGCAAGCCCTCGGTCAACCTGCTTGACGCGCTCTTGATTGCTTCAATTCTCGCCTTGAGAACAGCAGATAGGCCAAGTTCATGCTCTCGGGTCAGGCCGCGAACAAACTCCAAGACCATCGGATGGACCTGCAATGCTGTCCCACGGGGCATTAACTGCAGCAGGTCAGACGAAACCAACTGCCGAAGTGTCGCCTCGCAGTCTTCGCGTCCTTTTTGGAGAGCGAGACCCCCAATTACTGCAATGACCTGGTCTTGCTCGAAAGCAGGAAATTCACGGCCAAGCAGCACGAGCTGCTCAATCACATCCCAGTGTGAGTACAAGGCGTAGGTGAGACTCCTTGGGCTGGGCATCTCAAACCCAGAATCGCTTGAGCCGCTGGTTGCACAGCCTCTGGATGGCGAATGACTTCACCCTGACGCATGCGCCCGAAAAACCAGCATTCATTCTCATCAATCCTTTCTCTCTACATCTGCAACATCTTACGGTGATCCGAAATCATCATCAAAATGATCGCCACTAGCAAATTATAAAAACATTTTTTCTGTGCTCTAGTACAACTCATATACTATCCGCAATAGTACCAATTAACCACTAACCACCCGAAACGACGAGCCAGGATGCCTAACGAAGAGCTTTCAGACTTGACCCAGCCCCAACGTGACCGCCTTGCATATGTTGAACTGCGGGTACGTTTCATTGGGGAAATTCGCCGCCAGGACTTGGTCTCAAGGTTCGGCATCCAGTCAGCAGCGGCAACCCGTGACCTCGCTCTTTACAAAGAGCTTGCCCCGAACAACATTGATTACGACCCCAAGGGGAAGTCATACGTCACTGGCGGAGACTTTCGAGCAGTGTTCGACTACCCTGCCGAGCGCGTCTTGGCCTGGCTATCTCAGGGGTTTGGAGACGGCGAGCCGGTGCCGCTCAAGGCTTGGGTGGCCAGCGAAATCCCCTCTCGGATCACCCATCCTGACTTGGATACCCTGGCCAGCGTCACTAGGGCGATTCACCAGCAGAGTCCGCTTAAGATCCGCTACCACTCGATCTCCAGCGGCCAATCAGAGCGCGAGGTCGTCCCGTTTGCGTTGATCGACAACGGTCTGCGCTGGCATGTCCGCGCCTTCGACCGCAAGTCTAAGGAGTTCCGAGACTTCGTGATCACCCGAATCAGGCGGCCAGTGGTGCTCAAAGGGATGCCGGTCGCGCCCCACGAGGCCAGCGATCAGGACATCCAGTGGACTCGGATACTGGAATTGGATCTTATCCCGCATCCAGATCAGCCGCATCCCGAAATTTCCGAGATGGACTACGGTATGGAACGGGGCATGTTGAAGATGAAGCTGCGTGCTGCGATGGCCGGCTACATCCTGCGCAAGTGGAGCGTGGACTGCTCCCCGACTCACAAATTGAATGGCCCTGAGCACAGGCTGTGGCTCAGAAATCACTTGGCGCTGTATGGCGTCCGAAGCGCCGTGCTGGCTCCCGGCTATGAAAGCCCGGAGCCCGTCGAGCCCGAACAAGATTGCGATTGATATGACTCGTCCACAAAACAACAAAGGAAGGCCCGGCACGACACATCCAGGTCGCCTTGCTCGGGCCCCCAACGTAGTCGGAGGTCGCCGATGAGTGGGCGCTGGAAGACGATTTCGCCGTCTCAGTTTCCGTGGGAGCAGGATGCGCTCGACTTCGTCCAGCGCGCGCTGCCGAACCGCGAACCATTTCGCGCGTACAGCAACTTTGAATTTATTGCCGACGACGGCAGCATCAACGAAGTTGATCTGCTGATCATCTCGCGCTACAGCATCTTTCTTGTCGAGATCAAGAGCCGACCTGGCGAAGTCAGCGGCGATTCACACACTTGGATCTGGCGGGACGGCACACGCGAGTACTTTGACGACAACCCCTTGCTGCTCACCAACCGCAAGGCGAAGAAGCTCGCGTCGCTGCTGCGCAAGCAACTGACTGTCCAGAAGCGTCGCACACCCTACATCCAGTCCCTGGTCTTTTTGTCGGACCCTGCGCAACGTTGCAAGCTCACCGGTCCCGCGCGCGAAAACGTGCATCTGCGGGCTGACATCGCCCACAAATTGTTCGACGAAACAGCCCCGGTCGCCAGCGCGCAGCCCATCGACCGCGATCTGGCGACGTCGATCAACCGGGCGCTGGAAACCGTTGGCATTCGACCGCCTCAGCAGAGCCGGCGTGTGGGTGACTATCAGCTCGAGCAGGTTCTTGCTGAGACCGACTTTCACCAGGACTGGCTGGCCAAGCACGTATCGCTGACCAACCTCCGGCGACGAGTCCGTCTCTACACCGCCAAGCGCACACTCAATGCCGCGCAACGCGCCATGCTGGCCGACGCGGCGCGCCGCGAGTTTCAGTTGCTCGAAGGCATACGTCATCCGGGCATCCTGCGCGCGTCAGACTTCATCGACAGCGAACACGGGCCGGCCCTGATTTTCGAGTACGACGAAGGACTTCAACGGCTCGACCACTTCATCCGGGCGCAAGGCGAACACCTCGACCTTTGGCAACGACTGAAGCTCGTGCGCGCGATTGCCGAAGCACTGGATGCTGCGCACCGCTATCGACTCTACCACCGGGGTCTGTCACCGCAGACCATCATGGTCAGAACCGTCGGCACCAATTCGTTCGATGTCACTCTCTTCGATTGGCAAATCGCCACGCGCCAGCTGCAAGAGGCCGAGGGCGAAACGACCGGCACCCTCCATGTCGAAATGCTCTCCGACCGTGTGGCGCAAGAGATCTATCTCGCGCCCGAAGCACGCAACGCGCCCCGGCCAGATGCCATCAAGCTGGACCTCTTCTCGCTTGGTGCTATCTCGTACTTTGTTCTCGCAGGCGAGCCTCCCGCCATCAGCGGCGATGAGCTGGTCACCAAGTGCGAACAAGGTAAGCGTCTAGCCGCGGCATATTGAAGCGGCAGGCGCTGAGGGCGAAGATGGT
>JAQSDS010000007.1:3966-9343 GCA_029946045.1 Rhodoferax sp. | reverse complement strand
GCTGGGTTTAAAACGTCGTGAGACAGTTTGGTCCCTATCTTCCGTGGGCGCTGCAGATTTGAGGAAGCCTGCTCCTAG
This sequence comes from Rhodoferax sp., assembly GCA_029946045.1. Lineage (GTDB taxonomy): Bacteria > Pseudomonadota > Gammaproteobacteria > Burkholderiales > Burkholderiaceae_C > Rhodoferax. Next base: position 9,265 of record JAQSDS010000007.1, on the reverse strand, counting down.
TACGAGAGGACCGGAGTGGACGAACCTCTGGTGTACCGGTTGTCACGCCAGTGGCATTGCCGGGTAGCTAAGTTCGGAAGAGATAACCGCTGAAAGCATCTAAGCGGGAAACTCGTTTCAAGATTAGATCTGCCGGGGCCTTGAGCCCCCTAAAGAGTCGTTCAAGACCAGGACGTTGATAGGTCGGGTGTGTACGCGTAGTAATGCGCTTAGCTAACCGATACTAATTGCTCGTGCGGCTTGACCCTATAACTTTGATCCACTAAACAGTGTCTCAAGGAAGTTATGCCAAGTTGACGCATTCAAAAATCCTAAAATCAAGCAATTGATGCTAGGTTCGTTTATTCGATGAAGCTGATTAGCTCTATAAATTGGTTGCCTTGACATCAGTCAAGGTGACAAAAAGTTTTGCCTGACGACCATAGCAAGTTGGTCCCACTCCTTCCCATCCCGAACAGGACAGTGAAACGACTTTGCGCCGATGATAGTGCGGATTCCCGTGTGAAAGTAGGTCATCGTCAGGCTCCTATGCCTAAACGCCCAATCTGATGATTGGGCGTTTTTTTTTGGGTCGAATTGCCCCGGGTTTTGTGGAGGTCAGTTAGTTCAAGTTGATGGTTGAGGCCTCAGTCGCGCAAGACGTCGAATCCATTTTGACGCCAGGCTTCGAACACTGTCACGGCCACGGCATTCGACAGGTTCAAACTGCGCTGTCCAGGCATCATGGGCAGTTTGAAGGTTTGCTGCGGGACAAAAGATTCCCGTACTAACTCGCTCAGGCCCCTGGTCTCGGAGCCAAACACGAAGTAGTCACCAGGTCTGAAGCTCGCTTCGAACGCGTTCTGCCCGGCACGGGTGGTTAGCGCGAATAGCCGCTCTGGCGGGGGGCGCTCATCGTCCAGGAAGGCCTGCCAGTTCGAATGGCGTTTGAGGGTGGCATATTCATGGTAGTCGAGCCCTGCCCGGCGCATGTGCTTGTCATCCATTGAAAAACCCAGTGGCTCCACCAAGTGCAAAATGCTGCCGGTGTTGGCCGCCAGCCGAATGATGTTGCCGGTATTGGGTGGGATCTCGGGCTCAACCAGGACAATATGAAACATGCGTACATTGTCGCGCAAGCTTATTCGGTTCGGGCAACGACCAAGCCGGTGATGTGGGCAGCACCCGCCGCCTTGAGCACGGCTGCGGCGCTGTACAAGGACGCACCGGTTGTCATGACGTCATCAACGATCACAAGACGCGCGCCTTGCAGCACAGACGCCTTGAGAGGGTCAACGGCAAATGCCTCGTTCAGGGCGGTCAGGCGCTCGGTGCGTTTGAGTCCGTGCTGTGCTGGCGTATCGACCATGCGTAGCAGCAGATCGGTGCGTGTTTTGGTGGCGCTTAGTTGTTTTGCCAACAGTTGTGCCTGGTTATAGCCGCGCAGTTGCAGGCGTTGGAGGGAAAGCGGCATGGGTAAAAGCAGGTCCGCAGCCTCCAACGTGGGTTCAACCCAAGGTGTGGCTTTAAGCAGGTGGGCAAAGAACCCGGCTAATGCTGGCTGCTCATTAAATTTGAAGTCAGCCATCAGATGCGGCCATGGAAAGGCATAGGGCACGGCCGCCAGACAAAGGTTCAGCGGAGGGGGGGTGCGCAGGCAGGCACCGCACTGCAATAAGCCGGCTGGCAATGGCAGTGCGCAAGTGCTGCAGCGTGGCTGAGGTTGAGCAAATTCAGATACGCAGGGGTCACAAACGGGCTGTGCTGGCCAAGTGCGGCAGACCCGGCATTGGCTGACTGGAGAACGCAACATCCTTGAAAACAAGTTGGTGAACATTCAGTCAATATACTCGCGTCTCATTGTTGATTGCTCTATGGCCCATTCGTCGCCCCCTTCTGTAGATCCGCTGGCTGCTTTGCGCTGGAAAAACCGTCCTGCGGCGGCGTCGGCCTGGCTGCATGAAGAGGTGGCTCGGCGCATGCAGGAGCGACTCGACTGGATCAAGTTTCAACCTCAAAATTGGCTGCATTGGGAGCCGCTAAACGGTGGCATGCAGGCTCATGCGCTGTTGACCCAGCGTTACCCGGGTGCCACCAGCGCACTGATAGAGACCAATGGCGCACGGGCTCGCCATGTCGAGCGGGCCGTGACGCCGCCTTGGTGGCAGGCTCAGCGCTGGCTGCACTCCAGGCCACAGGTGCTGGGCCAAGTGACACGTCCCGCGCAGATGCTGTGGGCGAATATGAGTCTGCACATGAGTCACCAGCCTCAGACCTTGCTGCAGCAGTGGCATCAGGCCTTGGTCGTGGATGGTTTTTTGATGTTTTCTTGTCTTGGTCCCGATAGCCTTAAAGAGCTGCGGGTGCTCTACCAAGCCATGGGCTGGCCTGCACCTAGCCACGAGTTCACTGACATGCATGATTGGGGTGACATGCTGATTGGTGAGGGCTTTGCTGAGCCAGTGATGGACATGGAGCGCATTACGCTTACGTTCGAGTCGCCGCAGCGTGTGCTGCAGGAACTGCGGGGTTTGGGACGAAATCTTCATGTCGGGCGCTTTCAAGCTTTGCGGGGGCGACGCTGGCACAGTCAACTGCTTGAGGTGATCGAAAAAAATGCCATGCAACTGACCTTTGAAGTGGTTTATGGGCATGCATTTAAGCCCGCACCCAGACTTACGGTGCAGGGGCAAAGTCAAATTTCACTGGATCAGATGCGTGCCGCCCTGAAACTTGGCAAAGCCATGGGTGCCGCGCCCGCTTCGACGCATCCAGGCCTGGATCAAAGCGATTGACTTTGACTTCCGCTGGGCATGGGTGGGTGCTGCTGCTCTGACCCACTGTCTGCATTTTCTGGACGCCCCGATGTTCAGTCTATAGCAATTTTGCTGGAGGGCTTGGGGTTTTCCCTTGCTGGATTTTTGAAGTTTCCTAGTCAATATCTATTAGAATGATTTGCGACAAATCAAACAATCTCTACTTACCCATGATGGGAACAGCATTCACTCGCGACCTGTATCAGAACTGCACCCGATGCGGGTGACCGCAATGTCGCTAGCCTGCGCAGCGTTGGCGCCGCGCAGGGCGCCTGCAGCAAATCGGCGCTGGCATATTCGACAGTTGGTGTCGATGACGCGTTTGACAGCTAACTCTACTGATACCCAATGACCAAGGAAACCATGAACCTACCAGCGTCCTCCGCTAAAGCCACGGATAACGATCCTGGAGATATGTTTAAAGTAGCCGCCAATCTTGCCATTAAAGTTGCAATTGTGTCGGCGGTTGTGATTGGATTAATCGTTGTGCTGGCGGGAATGGCCGTGCCTGCGAGCTCGAGTCATGGTGATGTGTCGGATAAGGCCGTAGCGGCACGCATTCAAAAGGTGGGCGCTTTAGTCTTGGGTGATGCCGCCGGAAGTGGGCCGCGCTCAGGCGAAGATTTGTTCAAGGGGCGTTGTGCCGCTTGCCACGCTGCTGGTTTGATGGGCGCACCCAAACTGGCTGACAAGGCTGCCTGGGGTCCACGTATTGCCACTGGCTATGCCGCCCTGCTGAATGCTGCCCTGAAAGGCAAGAATGCCATGCCGGCTCAGGGTGGTGCAGATTACAGCGATGTTGAAGTGGGCCGTGCCTTGGTCTATTTGGCTAATGCATCCGGCGCCAGTTTCGTTGAGCCTAAGCTTGATGCTGCCCGCTCAGCGACTGCGCCCGTCGCCAAAACTTCCAAGCCCTGACGTGATGTTGAGTGCTATCGGTTTTCAGTGTATGGCGTTGGGTAAATGTATCGCTGAGGTTGGCGCGGTTCGTCAAAAGAGTCACGTCCTTGGTTAATTTTATTGGCAATTTAGAAATGAAAAAACTGGTCTTTGCTCACTGCGCTTTGCTCATGGCTCTGGTATCGGGGCAATCTTCTATGGCGCAGACTGTAGAAGGTAATGTGACCAATGGGCGACAAAAAGTGGCCCAGTGCATCGGCTGCCATGGTCTTGAGGGCTATCACGCCAGCTTTCCTGAGGTCTACCGTGTTCCCAAGATCGCGGGTCAAGGCGCCAAATACATTGTTTCTGCATTGACCGCCTACCAAAAGGGTGAGCGCCGACATCCTACGATGCGTGGTGTGACCAGCAACTTGAACGCGCAAGATATTGCCGATGTGGCTGCTTATTACGCCACCTTGGGCGCGGCATCGGCGCAAGTAGATAGCGGTGCGGTTCGTGCCAATGCCAGTGCCATGACTTTGATCGAAAAGGGCGGCTGCAAATCTTGCCATGGAGACAACCTGAGCACTCCCGTTGATCCAAGCTTTCCCAAAATTGCTGGTCAGTACGCTGATTTCCTGCTCGTGGCGCTCAAATCCTATAAGACAGAGCCGAATGCTGTGGTCGGACGTGGTAATCCGGTGATGGGAGGCATTGCCAAGCAGTTCAGCACTAAAGAGCTCAAGGTGATGGCGGACTATATTGGTTCGCTTCCAGGCGAACTGAAGGTGGTGCAGGAGTCCCGGTTTCGTTAAGGGATGTGGGTCATTTTTGCGCGTTGGTTCGGTCTGAGAAGGTCGATTTGGCGCGAATCTAAAAATGGTCTGGCTGGGGGGTTGCGCAGATGTGATGTGTAACTTCAATCAAGTGTCATGGTTTGGTTTTAGCGCGTGGCGTTTGGCCTGAATGTGTCAATTAAGAATGGAATGAGTGTTCATGATGAGAATATTTAGTAAGTCTCTCCAGTGTCGAGTAGCCGCGCTGCTTGGTTTGGGTTTGTCGGCATGGACCAGCGTCGCACACGCCGTGTCGGACTTGGCCGGTGGCCCGGCTGTCAACCAACTGAACCTACATCCTGCGGTCACGGAGATAGCGGCGGATCAGTCGCAGCTGCACTGGCTGATGTTGATTATTTGTGCCGTGATTTTTGTCGGCGTCTTCTCGGTGATGTTCTACTCCATCTGGAGGCATCGCAGGTCGCTTGGCCACAAGGCTGCGGATTTCCATGAGTCTCTCACTGTCGAGGTGATCTGGACAGCAGTCCCTTTTCTTATCGTGATTGGCATGGCTTTGCCGGCAACCAAAGTGGTGATTGCGATGAAAGACACGACCAACGCAGACATTACCGTCAAGGTAACAGGCATGCAGTGGCGCTGGGGTTACGACTACCTGCGCGGTGAAGGTGAAGGCATCGGTTTCTTTTCTGCACTGGACCGCAGCCAGCGTCTGTTGTCCGATGAAGGAGGTCCCAAACCGGGCTCGGATGTAACGGATTACCTGCTTAAAGTGGATCATCCGCTGGTAGTTCCAGTGGACAAAAAGATCCGCATCATCACGACATC
>JAQSDS010000007.1:0-3956 GCA_029946045.1 Rhodoferax sp. | reverse complement strand
TTCACTCCTGGGCGGTGCCTTCGTTTGGCGTTCATCAAGACGCAATTCCGGGTTTTGTTCGTGACACTTGGTTCCGCGCCGAGAAGGTGGGCGACTACTACGGCCAGTGCGCCAAGATCTGTGGCAAAGAGCATGCCTACATGCCGATCCACGTCAAGGTACTGGCGGCAGCGGATTACGCACAATGGGTCGACGGCGAGAAGAAGAAAATGGCAGCGCTGGCCGATGACCCTGGCAAAGTCTGGGAGGCGGCTGCCTTGGCCAAACGCGGTGAGGCAGTCTACGTCGCCAATTGTGCGGCCTGTCATCAGCCCAATGGCAAAGGTATGGGTCCGATCAAGCCGCTCGATGGATCGGCCATTGTGCAGGATGCTGACAAAACCAAACAGATTCTGGTGCTCCTCAACGGACGCGCTGGTGGTGCTGCGCCCATGCCAGCCTGGAAGCAACTGAGCGACACCGATATTGCTGCGGTGATCACCTACACCAAGAACAGCTGGTCGAACAAGACCGGGCAATTGGTGCAACCCTCTGAAGTCGCCCTGGCGCGCAAGTAAGCTGTGGTAAAAATGTTAGACAAATCGCCAAGGAGATTTTAATGAGCGCCGTTTTAGACCACCCCAATGCCCACGGACATCACGCCCACGCCGATCACCATGCGCATCATGCGCCGTCCGGCTGGCAGCGTTGGGTGTACGCAACCAATCACAAAGACATCGGTACGATGTACATGCTGTTCAGCTTGACCATGCTGATGCTAGGTGGCGTCATGGCTTTGTTGATCCGAGCCGAGTTGTTTCAGCCGGGTCTGCAGCTCATCAACCCCGAGCTCTTCAACCAATTGACCACAATGCATGGCATCGTGATGGTGTTCGGGGCCATCATGCCGGGCTTTGTGGGTTTTGCCAATTGGATGATCCCGCTACAGATCGGGGCCAGTGACATGGCATTTGCGCGCATGAACAACTTCAGTTTCTGGTTGTTGATTCCGGCGGCGCTGCTTTTGATGTCTGGGTTTTTTCTGCCTGGTGGTGCGCCTTCTGGTGGCTGGACGCTGTATGCTCCCCTGACTCTGCAAATGGGCCCAGCCATGGACGCCACCATTTTTGCGCTACACATTCTGGGCGCAAGCTCGATCATGGGCTCGATCAACATCATCGTGACCATCCTGAACATGCGTGCGCCTGACATGCCGCTGATGAAGATGCCATTGTTCCCCTGGACCTGGTTGATCACAGCGTTTCTCTTGATCGCTGTGATGCCTGTACTGGCCGGTGCGATCACCATGACACTGACCGACCGCCATTTCGGCACCAATTTCTTCAATGCCGCCGGTGGTGGTGATCCAGTGCTGTTTCAGCACATCTTCTGGTTCTTCGGCCACCCCGAGGTCTACATCATGATCTTGCCAGCTTTCGGCATCATCAGCCAGATCGTGCCGGCGTTTTCACGCAAGAAGCTGTTTGGCTACACCTCCATGGTGTACGCAACTTCCAGCATCGCCATCCTGTCCTTCATCGTCTGGGGGCACCACATGTTCAGCACAGGTTTCCCAGTGGCGGGGCAGTTGTTCTTCATGTACGCGACCATGCTGATTGCGGTGCCCACAGCGGTCAAGATCTTCAACTGGATTGCCACCATGTGGCGTGGCTCCATGACCTTTGAGACGCCAATGCTGTTTGCGGTCGGCTTCATCTTTGTGTTCACCATGGGTGGTTTTACCGGTCTAATTTTGGCCATGGCCCCGATTGACATCCAGGTTCAGGATACCTATTACGTGGTGGCCCACTTCCATTACGTGTTGGTGGCGGGTTCGCTGTTTGCCATGTTTGCCGGTTTCTACTACTGGTCGCCGCGCTGGACCGGCGTAATGTACGAAGAGGGTCGCGGCAAGCTGCACTTTTGGTGGTCGCTCATTTCGTTCAACGTGACCTTCTTCCCGATGCACTTCCTGGGCCTGGCTGGCATGCCACGTCGTTACGCTGACTACCCTATGCAGTTTGCAGATTTCAATGCTATCGCGTCGGTTGGGGCCTTCTTTTTCGGCTTTGCACAGGTCTACTTTCTGTTGTTTATTGTTCTGCCGGCGATGCGTGGCAAGGGTAAACCAGCGCCGCAGCATCCCTGGGACGGGGCCGAAGGCCTGGAGTGGGAACTGCCCGCGCCTTTGCCGTTCCATACCTTTGAAAACCCACCCAAGCTGAACGAGTCGGCGACCAAAATCATCGCTTAAGTTGTGAGCAGCATGAGCAAGAAAGCCGTTGTTCCGGCCAAGTCGTTGGCCAACCGAAACTTGGCATTGACGCTGGCATTGATTGCGCTCGTGTTCTTCCTGGGTGTGGTGTTTCGCATGAGCCTTTTTGGCCGCTAGCATATGAAAACCAAGTCTAACAATGTCTTTCTGAAGGTCAAGCTGTCTTTGGTGGCACTGGCCATGTTTGGATTTGGCTATGCGATCGTGCCCTTGTACAAGGCGTTTTGTGACGCCACAGGGATCAACGTTCTGGCGCTGGGAGACCGGTTTATTGAAAGTTCGGGCGACTCCAAGCCACTCAACACCCAGGTGGACACGTCGAGGACTGTGACGGTTGAATTCGATGCCAACTCACGCGGCCCCTGGTACTTCAAGCCAGAGCACAACAGCCTGCGGGTGCACCCCGGTGAAATGACGACGATCGTGTACGAGTTTCAGAATAGGCAAGGACGTAGCATCACGGCGCAGGCGGTTCCCAGCTATGCCCCAGAGCAGGCTGGGCCTAATTTTCAAAAAGTTGAGTGTTTCTGCTTTACCGAGCATACGCTGGGGCCTGGCGAGAAAAAGTCCTTTCCGGTCGTGTTTGTAGTGGCGCCAGCCCTGTCCAGGGACGTCAAGACCATCACGCTTTCCTATACGTTCTTTGAGGTTGGTGGCAAGACTCCGGCCGCGCCACTTGTAAGCGGTATGACGCTTGTTTCTGCAAAGGACGGTACCTGATGGCATTGCAATTGCCCGAGACTGACAACAACGGCAAGCTGTCATTCTGGCGCACTGTGCGGGTCGTGGCTTGGGCCTTTGTTGGCTTACGTAAGCGTGCCGAGCACCAGCAGGACTTTGCGCATGTCAAGCCCATTCATGTGGTCGTTGTGGGGGTGCTGTGCGCCCTGGCCTTGGTGTTGACGCTAGTTTGGGTGGTTAATACCGTGTTGGCTGCATAGCGGCACCGCGGTTTGGAATGGTGAAGAAATTTAAGTGTTAAAGGTGAAATAAGAATGAGTACTTCTGCACATCAAACGACGCCCTACTATTTTGTGCCGGGCCCTTCTAGGCACCCTGCCATGGGCGCTATTGGCTTGTTTTTCGTGTTTCTGGGTGCCAGTAGTTGGATGAACGGAATTGCCTGGGGGAAATACGCCACATTTTTCGGATTGTTGTGGTTTCTCGTGGTCTTGTTCCAGTGGTTTAAAGATGCGATCGGTGAGAGTGAAGGTGGACAGTACAGTCGGCGAATCGATGTTTCATTCCGATGGAGCATGGGCTGGTTTATTTTTTCCGAAATCATGTTTTTCGGTGGCTTTTTCGCAGCACTCTGGTGGCTGAGGGTTCATTCGGTGCCTAACCTGGGCAATGCCGAGAACGCTTTGCTGTGGCCTGAATTCAAAGCCATGTGGCCGAGCGTGGTTGCTGGTGCGACGGCGGCTCCTGGCGGCATCATCGAGCCCTTCACGACCATGACACCGTTCTGGTTGCCAACCATCAACACCGCGTTATTGTTGAGCTCGGGTGTCACGCTGACGGTGGCGCACCATGCGCTGATCGCGAGTGATCGTAGCAAGACCATCAAGTTCATGTGGTTGACGGTGCTGCTGGGCATCGTCTTTCTGTGTGTTCAGGGTTACGAGTATTCGCATGCTTACAGTGAGATGAACCTGACCTTGGCGTCTGGTGTTTACGGATCAACCTTCTTTATGTTGACCGG
>JAQSDS010000006.1 GCA_029946045.1 Rhodoferax sp. | reverse complement strand
GAGGCCCCTGACACGCCGTGAAGCTGTCGTCTTTCAGCCCCCTTCAGCTGGCCCTGGGCGCATCCATTGCGGTGCACGCCACCCTGCTGACCGTGCGGCTGGTAGACCCTGAAGCCTTCAAACGGGTCATGCAGGACAGCGCGCTGGAAGTGATTTTGGTCAACGCCAACCCGCAAGAGCGCCCCGACAAGGCGCAAGCCATTGCCCAGGTCGCCATGGCGGGCGGTGGTGAAGCCGAGCGCGGCCGGGCCAAAAGCCCGCTGCCACCGGCCTTGACGAACCTGGACGGCGAAGACAAGACGCAGGAGCAGGAACGCCAACTGCGCCAAATGCAGGAGCAACAAAACCTGCTGCTCAATGTCCAGCGCATGCTGAGCAGCCTGCCACCCAGCCAGCCGCAACAGCAAACCCTGACGCCCGAGCAGGCGCAACGCGAGCAAAAGCAGAAACAGCTGGTCAAGCTGCTGGCCGAAATTGAGCGCCGCATCAACCTGGAAAACGCCCGCCCCAAAAAGCGCTACATCAGCCCGGCCACGCGTGAGGCGGTGTACGCGGTCTATTACGACCACTTGCGACGCACCATCGAAGACCGGGGCACCCTGAATTTTCCGCAGGCCAACGGCCAAAAGCTCTATGGCGAACTCACCATGGTGGTCACCATCAACCACCGCGGTGAGGTCTTGACCACCGAAGTGGTGCAAAGCTCCGGCAGCCTGGCACTCGACCAGCGCGCGCGCGCCATTGCCAACAGCGCCGGGCCTTTTGGTAAATTCAGCGCTGCCATGCGAAACCAGGCCGACGAAATTGCCGTGGTGTCGCGCTTTAATTTCACCCGCGAAGACACGCTGGAAACCAAAGTCAGCGCCAATTAAACCCATGATCCAAAGCCGCCAATGACCACCGACCTCTACTGCGTGATGGGCCACCCGGTTGCCCACAGCCGCTCGCCCTGGATTCATGCCCGTTTTGCCGAACTCACTGGCCAGCATCTGCACTACGACAAGCGCGAGATCCCGCTCGATCACTTTGATCGCAGCGTCCATGCCTTCATCCAGGAAGGCGGGCTGGGCTGCAACATCACCGTGCCGTTCAAGTTTGAAGCCGCCAAGCTGGCCACGCACACCAGCGAGCGCGGTTTGCTGGCGCAAGCCTGCAACGTTTTGAGCTTCAAGGACGGCCAGATCCTGGCCGACAACACCGATGGCATGGGCTTGGTAGACGACATCGAGCGCAACGCCGGCTTGCCGCTCAAGGGTTTGCGCCTGCTGCTGATTGGCGCGGGCGGTGCCGCCGCCGGCGTGCTGGGCCCGCTGCTGCAAGCCGGCCCGGCGCACATCAGCGTGGCCAATCGCACGCTGCACAAAGCCACCGAACTGGTGGCACGCCATGTGCCACTGGCAGCGCAGACGAAGACCGAACTTCAAGCGCATACCCTGCACGGCTTTGACGCACCCTTTGACGTCATCATCAATGGCACAGCCACCAGCCTGAGCGGTGCTGCCGTGCCCGTGGCCGCCCGCGCCCTGAAACCCGGCGCCCTGGCCTACGACATGATGTACGGCCCCGGTGCCCAGGGCTTCATGGACTGGGCTCGCGCCCACGGCGCCGTGCCGCGCGACGGTCTGGGCATGCTGGTGGAACAAGCCGCCGAGGCCTTTTTGATCTGGCGCGGTGTGCGCCCGCCGTCAGGCCAGGTGCTGGCTGAATTGCGCAAAGTCATTCAGAGCTAAAACCATGAAACCGCTTTGGCGTTGGCTTGTTCTGGCGGCAGTCGCCCTGGTCTTGCTGCAACTGTATTTTGTGGTGCGGATTGCCGCCATGCTGGTCATCGACCCCCAGTCCACCGCCTTTCAGCGTTCTGAAGCCTGGCGCATAGGCACCCAGAAAGACGCCTTGCGCTGGCGCCAGCAATGGCTGCCTTACGACCAGATATCGAGCAAGCTCAAACGCGCTGTGATCGCCAGCGAAGACGATGGCTTTGCCAACCATGACGGTGTCGACTGGAATGCCCTTGAGAAAGCCTGGGAACGAAACGCCAAGGCCGAAGAGCAGGCCGCCAAAGCGCAAGCCCGGCTCGACGCCCGCAGTCCGCCCCGCGCGACGGCCAATGCCGCCAAAACGCCGGCCAAGGTGGTGAAGGCGCCCAAGGTGGTGGGCGGCTCCACCATCACCCAGCAGCTGGCCAAAAACCTGTTTTTGTCGGGTGAGCGCACGATGTTCAGAAAGGGCCAGGAATTCGTTCTGGCGCTGCTGCTCGAAGCCGTGCTCAGCAAAGAACGCATTCTGGAAATCTACCTCAACAACGTGGAATGGGGCGAAGGTGTTTTTGGTGCCGAGGCCGCCGCCCGCCACTACTTTCGCAAATCTGCCGCCCAGTTAAGCAGCTACGAAGCCGCACGGCTGGCGGTGATGCTGCCGCGCCCCAAGTACTTTGAAAAGCTGCCTAACTCCAGCTACGTGGCGGGGCGCGCCGCGCGCATTGCCGGTCGCCTCGATGGCGCTGAACTGCCATGAACCACACCGAACCCGACAACTGGCGCAGCCGTGCGGCGGCCTGGCTGTCGCCGCTGGCGGCCACGGCGGTGAGCCTGTTTTTGCTCGGGCTGATTCGTGTGCTCACCGGAGCCCAGGCACGCTGGTGGGGTTGCCCACCCAAAGCCGAGCAACGCATTTACTTTGCCAACCACCAGAGCCACGCCGACCTGGTGCTGATCTGGGCCGCCCTGCCCAAGGAACTGCGCCGTGGCACCCGTGCCGTGGCCGCGCGCGAGTACTGGACCAAATCGCCCTTCAAGAGGTGGATCACCTCGGCGGTGTTCAATGTGATTTATGTCTCGCGCGAGCGCCATGCGCAAGAAGACCCGCTGGAGCCGCTGCTGGAAGCCCTGGCGGCAGGCGACTCGCTGATTTTGTTCCCCGAAGGCACGCGCGGCCACTTTGATGACCCGCAGGCCTTCAAGGCCGGGCTCTACAACCTGGCCATCAAGTTCCCAGCGGTGGAGCTTATTCCGGCCTGGATCGCCAATGTGCAGCGCGTCATGCCCAAGGGCGAGGTGGTGCCGGTGCCGGTGCTGTGCTCGGTCACTTTTGGTGCACCCATGCAGGTGCTCCCTGGCGAAGACTGCCATGCCTTCTTGCCACGCGCCCGCAATGCCGTCATCGCCCTGCGCGACATCTGAACCCTGTCCATGTACCAGACCTTAAAAAACCTCGGCCCGGCACAGCAAGTGGGCGCCATGTTCGTGCTGGTGTTCGGCCTGTTGCTGATGGCGTCGCTGATGCTGTTTTTGCTGTCGATGCGGGACAAGGAAGACGGTCAGGCGCAGCAAAACCATCAGGATCGCATCAGCGACCTCAGCAAGCTGCTGCGCACCAGTTGGGCGCTGATCTTTGTCTTTTGGGTAGCCTGGCTGGCGGGCGACATCACCCGGCTGGTGCTGTTTGCGCTGGGCTCGTTCTTTGCCCTGCGCGAATTCCTGACCCTGTCGCCCACGCGCCAGGGCGACCACCGCAGCCTGGTGCTGGCTTTTTTTGGCGTGCTGCCATTTCAGTATTATTTGGTGGGTACCGAGCACTTTGACCTGTTCACGGTGTTCATCCCGGTCTATGTGTTTCGGGCGCTGCCGGGGGCCTGTGCGCTGCCCAACGACCCGGTGCGTTTTCTGGAACGCAACGCCAAGCTGCAGTGGGGCATCATGGTCTGCATCTACGGCATGAGCCATGTACCGGCGCTGATGCTGCTGGACTTTCCGCGCTACGACAAACAAAACGCTTTTCTGGTGCTGTTTCTGGTGCTGGTGGTGCAAAGCTGCATGGTGACACAACACCTGGTGGCACGGCACTGGCCCAAAACCCCGGCTGCCGCCAACATCAGCCAGAGTTTCACTTGGCACAGCTGGGGCTGGGGCATGGCCGTGGGCAGCCTGCTGGGCGCCGTGCTGGCGGGCATCACGCCCTTTGTGCCGGGTCAGGCCTTTGCCTTGTCATTTATTGCTTGCGCAGCGGGGTCGTTGGGGCACTTGGTGATGAAAGCCCTCAAGCGCGACCGCGGCATTCCCATCTGGCAAGGTCAGGGCAAGAGCGTGACGGGCGCTGGCGGCATGCTTGACCGCATCGACTCGCTGTGTTTTGCCGCACCGGTGTTCTTTCATTCGGCGCGCTGGTACTTTGGCCTATGAGAATCCTCGGCATCGACCCCGGCCTGCGCACCACCGGTTTTGGCGTGGTGGACGTGGACGGGTCCGAACTAAGCTACGTGGCCAGCGGCACCATCACCACCACCCACCTCGACAAAGATCTGCTGCCCGAGCGGCTCAAGGTGCTGTTTGACGGCATCAGGGAAGTGGTGGCGCGCTACCAGCCCGACGCCTCGTCCATCGAAATTGTGTTTGTCAACGTCAACCCGCAATCCACCCTGCTGTTGGGCCAGGCCCGCGGCGCCGCCATCACCGCGCTGGTGTCGCTCGACCTGCCGGTGTCGCAATACACCGCGCTGCAAATGAAACAGGCCGTGGTGGGCTGGGGCCGCGCCAGCAAGGACCAGATTCAGGAAATGGTCAAACGCTCAAGCTGCCCAGCCTGCCCGGCCCCGACGCCGCCGACGCCCTGGGCCTGGCCATCACCCACGCCCACGCCCACAAAGCCATGGCCCGGCTGGCGCTGGCCGATGGTGTGATTGGCGCGGGCAAGGGGAAATACAAGGCGGGGCGGAGCCGGTGACCCTATCATCAGTCAACCGCGTCATAGTCACCCACATTCACCGGGATGATCTGCTGGCCAGATGGTTGGCAGTTTTTTTGCTAGACCAAGCTGCCAAGCGCCTGCAACGGTAGCGCGCTGATTCCCTGCGCCAAAGGCCAGGCTTGGGCTGCACCCGCTGCGTGGCACACCACATAAAGATGCTCAAGCTCCAAGGCGTCTTGCGCCGCACGCATCGACGGTGTCACCTTGGGAGAGCGGGTCAGCTTGACTTCAAACCCCAGGCGGCGCCCGTTATGCGTGGTCATCAAATCCAGTTCTGCCCCTGAATGAAGCCCCCAAAAATACGCCTCATCACGCCCGGCGCCGGTGTGATGAATGATTTCGCGTAACGCAAACCCCTCCCAGGAGGCCCCGCATTTCGGGTGCGCCAACAGATCATGCTGCTCCGCGATACCGAGCAAACTGTGCAGCAACCCCGTATCTGACAGGTAAACCTTGGGGGCCTTGACCTCGCGTTTGCCCTGGTTGGTATGCCATGGCCGCAGCCGCCATGTCATGAAGGTACCCTCCAGAATATCCAGATAGCGAGAGACCGTTTTGTCGCTGACGCCGAGGGCTCGCGCCAGTTCGCTGCCGTTCCACGTTTGCGCATGGTAGTGACCCAGCATGGTCCAGAACCGGCGCAATGTCAGGGCAGGCAAGTTAATGCCCAGTTGGGGCAAGTCCCGCTCCAGATAAGTGCGAATAAAAGACTCCCGCCAGACGCGGCTGGCGGTCATGTTGTCCGCCAGAAAAGCACGAGGAAAGCCACCGCGCAACCAGCGCTGGTCCATTTGATCTGGTGCCAGTTCATCAAGACCTAGGCCGTCAAGTTCATGAAATGTCACCCGTCCAGCCAAGCTCTCTGACGTGTTGCGCAAGAGTTCAGGTGCCGCACTGCCCAATATGAGAAAGCGCGCCGGCGCATCCACCCTGTCGGCCAGCACGCGCAGAAGCGGGAACAGGCCCGGCATGGTCTGGACCTCATCGAGCACGACCAACCCGGTCAGCCCACGCAAGACAAATGCGGGGTCGCTCAAACGCGCCTGATCGTCAGGATCTTCCAGATCAAAGTGATGCGTTGGCCCCGCCCACTGGGCTGCCAGCTGACGAGCCAATGTGGTTTTACCCACTTGGCGCGGCCCCAGCAGCGCCACCACAGGAAACTGCTGGAGGCTGAGTGCTATTTGCTTGAGATGCTTGTCACGATGAATCATCAGAACATGATACCTCGAAATCTCGGAGCCTTAGTCCGAACTTTCTCATTAAAACACCATCCACCAAGGCCCTGGGCCTGGCCATCACCCACGCCCACGCCCACGCCCACAAAGCCATGGCCCGGCTGGCGCTGGCCGACGGCGTGATTGGGGCGGGCAAGGGGAAATACAAGGCGGGGCGGAGCCGGTGAAAGGGCGCGCTTTCACTTAGCTTTTGCCAAAAGTCCAAAACTTCATCACTAGTGATACCATTCGTGCATGATCATTGTTTTGGATACGGACATAGTCGTCGCGGCAATGCGAAGTCCAACAGGTGCATCGGCTGCTTTGATTCGTATGGGGCGGCGTACAGAAATAGCATTAGCCGCCAGCGTGAGCCTGTTCATGGAATACGAAGCCGTGTGCACACGTCCTGCGCATGTGGCGGCATCAGGCTTGAGCGCTGAACAAGTGACTATTTTTTTGGATGCCTTGGCCAGTTTTGTCAAACCCGTTGAAGTGCATTATTTGTGGCGGCCCCAATTGAGGGATCCCGCTGACGAGATGGTTCTAGAGGCCGCCGTCAATGCGCAAGCAACGGCGCTGGTGAGCTTCAATCTGCGGCATTTTGCCAGCGCTGCCCGTTTGTTTAATCTGCGCCTGGAGTCACCCGGCCAGTTTTTAAGGAGTTTGAAATGAGTGACCTCACCACCTATCCGCTGCGCCTGCCGCGCTCCATTCGCGCAGGCGTGGAGCTTATGAGCAAGCGCGACGGCACCAGCATCAACCAGTTTGTCAGCATTGCAGTCGCCGAAAAGCTTGCCATGATGCGTGCCGAAACCTACTTTGCCGAACGCAGCGCGCGCGCCAATCTGGACGCGTTCGATCAAATCATGCAGCGCGCCAGCGGAGAAGCCCCGCGTGCGGGCGATGAAGTCGGGCATTGAGGCAAGGTCTGCACCGTGCTGATTGGGCCGACGGCGTGATTGAGGCGGAACCGGTGAAGCGTGTAAGATTCAGCGCTCATCAACACCCCACAGACACAACCCGCCGCATGTATCAACATTGCACTTTATGGAAATGATCGCCGTCGTCGGACTTGGCTATGTGGGGTTGCCGCTGGCCGTGGCCTTTGGCAAGCTGATGCCGACCCTGGGCTATGACCTGTCCCAAACCAAAATAGCCAACTTTCAGCAGCATAACGACCCAAGCGGCACAATCTCCGGGCCGGAGTTAGGCGCTGCCGTCAACCTTAAATTCACTACAGACCCGGCTGAACTGGCCCAAGCAGACTTCATCATCATCGCGGTCCCCACCCCGCTAGACAGCGCAAGAAAGCCAGATTTATTACCGCTAATTAGCGCGAGTGAATGCGTGGGCGCACACCTCAAACCGGGTGCCACGGTGATTTACGAGTCCACGGTTTACCCCGGCGCAACCGAAGAAGTCTGTATTCCGGTGCTGGAGCGAACCTCTGGCTTCAAATGGCAGCGCGACTTTAGCGTGGCCTACTCCCCCGAACGCATCAACCCCGGGGACCAGCAGCACACGCTGGTCAACACCGTCAAAGTGGTGGCCGGCGACTGCCCCAGCACGCTGACGCGTGTGGCAGCACTGTATGAAAAAGTGGTTACAGCGGGCGTGCACCGCGTGTCATCCATCAAAGTGGCCGAAGCCGCCAAGGTGATTGAGAACACCCAGCGCGACCTGAACATTGCGCTGATGAACGAGCTGGCCGTCATCTTCAACATGATGGGGCTCGACACCACTGAAGTGCTGGAAGCGGCTGGCACCAAATGGAACTTTTTGCCGTTTCGCCCCGGGCTGGTCGGTGGGCACTGCATTGGCGTAGACCCGTATTACCTGACCTACAAGGCCGAAATGCTGGGCTACCACCCGCAGGTGATTCTGGCCGGGCGGCGCATCAACGACAGCATGGGCAAATACATTGCCGAGCAAACCATCAAACAGATGATCCAGGCGGGCAGCCACGTCAAGGGCGCCAAGGTGAATGTGCTGGGCATTACATTCAAAGAAAACGTGCCCGACCTGCGTAACTCCAAGGTGGCAGACTTGATTACCGAACTGCGCGCCTATGGCGTGCAAGTTTTTGTGCACGACCCGGTGGCCGATGCGGATGAGGCGCGCCAGGAATATGGCATTGAACTTATCGCGTGGGACGCCTTGCCAAAGGCAGACGCCATTGTGGTGGCGGTGGCGCACCAGGCATTGATATTAAAACCAGGCTCGGCCTACGAAGCAAAAGTAGAGGCTGGCGGGTGCTTTATGGATGTGAAGTCGCAGTTTGATGCCGCCGGGCTAAGCGCTGCGGGCATGTCGGTATGGCGACTGTAACGACTCACACAAGCATGAGCACCATTGTTTTGGACCCCCTGCGCATCTGGGCAGACGTGTGGCAGCACCGCTACCTGCTGGGTCAATTAATCAAACGCGATGTGTTGCTGCGTTACCGGGGCGCTATGTTTGGCGTCGCCTGGATATTTCTCAGCCCGCTTTTCATGCTGGTGATTTTTGCTTTTGTGTTTGGTCAGATTTTTCAGGCGCGCTGGCCGCAGCAGGGTAGCAACATGCCCTTTTGGCTGCTGCTCTACAGCGGGCTGATCACTTTCAACATCTTTGCCGAGACGGTAGCGCGGGCGCCCGCTGCCGTGCGCGGCTACCCCAGCTATGTCAAAAAAATCATCTTCCCATTGCATATATTACCGGTGGTGCCGCTGGGCGCGGCACTGGTGCATGGCACCTTTAACTTTTTGATTTTGCTGGTTGCACTGGCAGTTATAGGCAAGCTGCATGGCCAGGTGGTGCTTTTCCCGCTGCTGCTGCTGCCGGCCTTGTTGCTGGGCCTGGGGCTGTCGTGGTTTGTGGCGGCGTGGGGCGTGTTTATCAAGGACATGACCCAGATTGTGCCGATGTTCGTGCAAATGCTGATGTTTATGTCACCCGTGTTTTACCCGGTGAGCGCCGTGCCAGCGGCATTACAGCCGGTCTATCACTACAACCCGCTGAGTGCGGTGATCGAAGCCAGCCGTGCCGCAGTCACCGGCCAGCCCATTGCCTGGGGTGCGTGGGGCATCACCTTGGTCTTGTGCCTGGGTGGCGCGATGATGGGTTATGCATTCTTTCAACACAGCCGTGAGGAGTTTGCCGATGTGCTCTGATGTAAAGTGCCAATATCTTTACTGTGGCAGAAATTTTGGCCGCGTACGCTGAAAAGGAGTAGGTGATGTTGAGTCCGGAACATATCGCCCAAACCACACGCCGCCTGGTTGCACGGGCAGGCCATCCTGCCAAGGTTATTTTGTTTGGTTCCTACGCCAGGGGAGATGCCGACGACGGTTCCGATCTGGATTTGATGATCGTTGAACATGAGCTGACTGACAGAGCCACGGAATATCTCCGCCTAAGGAA
>JAQSDS010000005.1 GCA_029946045.1 Rhodoferax sp. | reverse complement strand
GCCAGCTCTGCAAACGCACTTATTCGCCCTTGGCCGGCCAATATCCGCACCCGGTCAGTCGCCTTGTGGGCGTTGGTTCGCGCTGTGGCGCGCGCCAACGGCGCTGAGCACCATGCCCGGAGTATCAAAGTCGTGTGAATCAAGCCAAATATCTTGGCCTGACGCACTGAAGCCAGGGAATACCCCTGAGGTCCGCGCAGTCGTGCCGACCGCGCAAAAAACGAGGGGAGCATCCACATCCATGCTTGATGTCATAAAAATTACAAAATCCGCAACGGAGGCCATGGAAATCGCAGATCGACGGACCCAGGAAATCATTGGAAAAGTGGAAAACGCCGCCCTGATTTTGGAAAAAACAGGCCTTGATGTTCGTGGCTATACGCGGATCATTGACAACTATGGCGTTCGCCACACCATGAAGCAGCACGGTAACGAGGTCCAAGAGATCAAGCGAGGCCAGATCGCGGTGACATGGGATGATTTCAGCAAGATTGCATTGATCACGTCAGAACCAGATGATATTTTTCTGATGGCAAAAACAAGATTGGCCGCGATGTCATCGTCTTTGTGAAGGTCATCGAGGGCATTGGATACCGGCACGTTGAAGAGGTGCGGGGCAAACACAAGCTGGTGTCGAGAGTAAATGACTTGTCCGGTTCTTAGCAAGTAATCTGTCCGGTTTGTGGAGGTGCGATGCAGCACGATCCCATAAGCCTGGCCCGCTAAGGCCGGGTTAATGCCTATTCTCGCTGCTCAAGGCGAAATAATTCATCATGAAATCGAAATCCACTGTGTCACAACCACCTTGCCCCGGAAGGCCGGTTGGTTCGGGCTTGCGCCCAGCTCTAAATGTTGTGTTGATTATTGGGGGTGATTGGCTGGCTGGACAATCGTGTATCGAGGTTCTCTTACTGTGATTTGTTGAGGTCTTTGCCTACGGGTACAGACGGTCTACTGCGTTGACTGGCCTGGGTATCCAAGTCGGTATCCGACATATGGGCAGCGATTGCCGCTTGAGTAGGGTCCAATCGGTTACCAGCGACCCTCTGTGCCCCCACTGGGGTTGCAGCACCGCCGTCCCGCAGCTCACGGCGCAGAATCTTGCCTATGTTGCTCTTCGGCAGCGGTTCACTGCGAAACTCGATCACGCGCGGCAATTTGTATCCGGTTAAATGGCGACGGCAATGCGCAAGCACATCGGCCTCGGTCAGCGTTGGCGCATTCGGCACGATCACCACCTTCACCGCCTCACCGGAGTGTTCATCGCGCACACCAATCGCCGCAGCCTCCAGCACATCCGGGTGCATCGTCAAAACGTCCTCGACCTCGTTGGGAAACACCTTGAACCCGGAGACCACGATCATGTCTTTCTTGCGGTCGGTGATCCGGATACCTCCCTTCTCATCCATCACGCCCATGTCGCCGGTGCGCAGCCAACCGCCAGGCATGAACACCTTGGCACTCTCCTCGGGCTGGTTCCAGTAGCCCCTCATCACTTGCGGGCCGCGCAGGCAAATCTCGCCGACCTGCCCTAGTGCGACGGTACGGTCGTCACCATCGAGAATGACTGCTTCCGTGCTCGGCAGGGGCACGCCGATCTGGCCACTCCATTCCTGCACGGTGACCGGGTTGGCGATGGCCACGGGCGCGCTTTCGGTCAGGCCGTAGCCTTCGACCAGCGGCACGCCTGCGCGTTCCTTCCAGCGGTGCGCTACCACGTGTTGCACTGCCATCCCGCCGGCCACCGCCAGCTTCAGCGGGCGCAGGTCGACCGCAGCAAACCCTGGTGCGTCCAGCAACGACCGGAACAGCGTGTTGACGCCAATGATCGCGGTGAAACGCATGCCTGCAAGCACCTTGAGAAACGCAGGTATGTCGCGCGGGTTGGCAATGAGCACGGCTTGTGCGCCTTTACTGAAGAAAGACAGCGCCCCCGTGAGTGCAAACACGTGGTACATCGGCAGCGGCAAGATCAGGGTTTCCTCGCCGTCGTTCAGGTTGGGCGACATCCAGGCAGCCACCTGGAGCACGTTGGCCACCATGTTGCCGTGGCTGAGCATCGCGCCTTTGGCCACGCCCGTGGTGCCTCCGGTGTACTGGAGAAAGGCCAGATCGTCGTGGCCGAGTGCGACCGCATCGAGCGTCTGCGATCGTCCCGCCGACAAGGCACGCCTGAAGCTCACCGCGTCCGCCAGTTGCCAGGCCGGCACCAGTTTCTTCACATGTTTGACCACTAAATTCGTCAGTAACCGCTGCAAAGGTGGTAGCAGGTCACCCACCTGGGTCGTGACCACGGTGCGCACCTGCGTGGCCCCGACCACCTGTTCCAGGGTATGGGCGAAGTTCTCGAGCACCACGATGGCCCGGGCACCGGCATCCTTCAGCTGATGCTCGAGCTCACGCGGCGTATAGAGTGGATTCACGTTGACCACCACCATGCCCGCACGCAGGATGCCAAACAGCGCCACCGGGTACTGCAGCAGGTTCGGCATCATCAAGGCGACCCGGTCGCCACGCTTAAGGTCGGTAGTTTTCTGCAGCCAGGCAGCGAACGCGCGGCTGGTATCGTCGAGCTCGCGAAAACTCATCGAAATGCCCATCGACTGGTAGGCCGGAAGATTGGCAAAGCGCGTGCAACTGGTGGCCAACATGTCAACCAGCGAGGAGAATCGCTGAATGTCGATCTCAGCCGGCACACCCGCTGGGTATTGGCTGAGCCAAGGCTTGTCCATAGGTTCCCTTTTTCAATACTGAAGGCAAGAACTCTTGCTTCGCATCCGCTAGCCAATATGCCACGCTAACTGAAAACGGAATTGCGGGAAATCAAGCTCCATGCGCGCCGACGACAACATGGCAGTCGATGCAAAAACTTTATTTTGTCCGGCAAGGACGCGCGCGGGCGCGGGGGGTGTTCATGCTTTCATTGGTGGTTTGAGGCGCGGCAGCCCTTGTCTGGCCAGCATCCAGCCCGGGTATTCAGGGGGCAGGGCACTTGCTTCGTCAAGTGTTTTCAGCTCATCTGCAGTTAATTCAAGCGCGCTGGCTCTCAGATTATCAGCAAGCTGCTCGGGTGTTCTGGCGCCCAGGATGACGGTGCTGACCTGCGGCCGAGCCAGCAGCCAGGCCAGGGCGACTTGGGCCACCGACACCTGATGCTGGTGTGCGATGGGACGCATGGTCTCAACAACGCGAAATGCCCTTGGCTTGTCCACCACGGGAAAGTCAAAGCTGGCACGTCGTGTGCCCTCGGGACCCGTTCCGTCGGCACTGAACTTGCCACTCAGCAGGCCACCCGCCAAAGGGCTCCAGACCATCAGGCCAAGCTGTTGGTCTTGCAGCAGCGGGATGACTTCGCGCTCAAGGTCGCGGCCCGCCACGGTGTAATAGGCTTGCACGCTCTCAAACCTGGCCCAGTGGTTTTTCTCGGAAATGGCCAGTCCCTTCATGATTTGCCAGGCTGCCATGTTGCACAGGCCGATGTAGCGAACTTTGCCCGATCGCACCATGTCGTTCAGCGTGGACAGCACGTCTTCCAACGGCGTCAGTGGGTCAAAACCATGCAATTGGTACAGGTCGATGTGGTCGACTTGCAGGCGCTTGAGGCTGGCGTCAAGCTCGTTCATGAGGTGGTAGCGCGACTGTCCCTGGCCATTGACGGTCTTCTCGTTCACAACCCCGGTGGCCTTGGTGGCAATCACCAGTTCGTTGCGTGGCAGCCCCAGCGATTTGATGGCCGTGCCGGTCAGTTTTTCTGATTCACCCATCGAATAGACGTTGGCCGTGTCGATGAAGTTGACACCGGCATCAAAAGCCTGTTTGACCAGGCTGGTCGCTGCATCCTGGCCCAGGCCGCCCATCACTTTCCACCAACCCGCATCGCCAAAAGTCATGGTGCCCAAGCAAAGTTCTGAAACATACAGGCCGGTGCAGCCCAAAAGTCGATAACGCATCGCAACCCCTCAATTTTGAATAAGGGGTAAAGCCTATCAGTTTGCAGAAACCCGGGTTCAATGAAAATCCCGGCTCGGTGCAGCCAGTCGCCCCAGTAAATGCGTCAGGTCGACCAAGTGCTGGGCAATTAAATTGCGTACCTCGCCTGCGCGCTGCCAGGTGCCGTAGACGCCGAGCAGTTTGGCGTTCATCAGTTCCTGGTGCTGCTGCTCCCGCACACTTTTCCAGACGATGACCTGCACGGTGCCGTGTTCGTCTTCCAACGACACAAAAACGACACCCTTGGCAGTGGGCGGTTGCTGGCGCAGCGTCACGATGCCGCAGGCCCGAACCAGTCGACCATCGGGCAGCGCCTGCAATTCCCCGGATGATTTGAAACGCATGGCGTTCAGCTGCTTGCGCAGCAGCGCCATGGGGTGCCTGCGCAGCGTCAGGCCCAGGGCGGCATAGTCAAAAATAATTTCTTCGCCCTCGGGAGCCTCGGGCAGCTCCAGCAGCTCTTCTTCCACCGGCGCATCGCGCAGCAGCAGGGGCGGTGCATGCAAGGCCGCGGCGTCCCAGACCTGTTGCCGGCGGTGCCCTGACAGGCTGGCCAGGGCATCTGCGGCGGCCAGCAGTTTCATCTCAAACTGCTCCAGCTGGGCACGCCGCGACAGGTCTTCGGCGCTGTCAAAAGGCGCTTGTGCCCGTGCGGCCACAATGCGTTCGGCAGAGGTTCGCTTGAGCCCGCCAATCAGGCACATATCCAGGCGCACGGCCGGTGTTTTGGGCAGGTCCTCACTTCCGAAGGGAATGCGCTTCAACTTCAAGGGCACCGACACTATGAAGGCGTCGTTGGAACTAGTTGAAAGCGGTGTGGCGGTCAAGGCTGGCAGCCAAGCCATTCTTGAGCCCAAAAAACATTTTGAAATCCATGGGGCAAGCTATGCAACGAGACGCCGAGAGCTGATCGAATCGGGGGGTGTTGCAAATTCAAGATGGTTGTATGCCTTCGCGCAGGATCAGTTCTTCTCATCCGCATCTGCCGCAGCATCCATCGTGGCGGGGCAAAACCAGAATGCAGACCACTGGGTTAACGAGACGGGCATCAATTTGGGCGACCTGCTGCGAAAAGTCCGGTCTTCGCCTCTTTCAGTCACGGAAAGTTGAGGCGCACTGTTGGGTCTATAAAGTTGAGTCTGTAAAGTTATCCCACACGCTGTCGAATGCACTCTTGTCAGGCATGGCTTTGCGCCCAGCTTTTGAGGGCATCGTTAATACGGGTTTGCCAGCCGTCACCGGATGCCTTGAACTTGGCCACCAGGTCAGTGTCCAGGCGCAGGGTGATTTGAACTTTGGTACCACTGCCCAGGGGCCTGCCGCGTCGGGCGGTGGACTTTGCTTTCTCCCATTGCGCATCCGTGAATGGCATGGCATCAGGGTCGCTCATGGCGTCCGCAGTGATCTGCGCATCTTCCTCGGGCGTCGGCATCACCAGCACCCGGCCATCTCTGGTCTTAATAGTTTGCTTCATACAGCCTCATTTCTCTTAGGTTCGCTTTCCTCAAACTGATGATGCGCCTCTCGGTGGGCGCATCTGCTGGACGGTCAACATACGCAACACAAAACAAGCGCTCGCCAATGGGGGCCAGAGCAACCATCCGCACCTCACCGTAATCCTTGCGTTCATCCTGCCATTCGTAGGCAAAGCCCCAATCGACTTCACCTGCCAACGCCAATGACAGACCGCGCCGCTGGATGTTGGTAGCATCTTTGGCTGGGTCGAATGTGATTTCCATATTATTTAATGTAGTTATATTTATTTGGAATTGCAAGCAAATTTTGCGACACTGAAGCCCTGTGTCAATGAAAATCCCGGCTCGGTGCAGCCAGTCGCCCCAGTAAATGCGTCAGGTCGACCAAGTGCTGGGCAATTAAATTGCGTACCTCGCCTGCGCGCTGCCAGGTGCCGTAGACGCCGAGCAGTTTGGCGTTCATCAGTTCCTGGTGCTGCTGCTCCCGCACACTTTTCCAGACGATGACCTGCACGGTGCCGTGTTCGTCTTCCAACGACACAAAAACGACACCCTTGGCAGTGGGCGGTTGCTGGCGCAGCGTCACGATGCCGCAGGCCCGAACCAGTCGACCATCGGGCAGCGCCTGCAATTCCCCGGATGATTTGAAACGCATGGCGTTCAGCTGCTTGCGCAGCAGCGCCATGGGGTGCCTGCGCAGCGTCAGGCCCAGGGCGGCATAGTCAAAAATAATTTCTTCGCCCTCGGGAGCCTCGGGCAGCTCCAGCAGCTCTTCTTCCACCGGCGCATCGCGCAGCAGCAGGGGCGGTGCATGCAAGGCCGCGGCGTCCCAGACCTGTTGCCGGCGGTGCCCTGACAGGCTGGCCAGGGCATCTGCGGCGGCCAGCAGTTTCATCTCAAACTGCTCCAGCTGGGCACGCCGGGACAGGTCTTCGGCGCTGTCAAAAGGCGCTTGTGCCCGCGCGGCCACGATGCGTTCTGCAGAGCTGCGCTTGAGCCCGCCAATCAGGCTCAGACCCAGGCGCACAGCCGGTGCATGGGGCAAGTCCTCCAGCGTGGCGTCCAAGGCGCTACACATCACATCCACCGCCCGCACCACCACACCATGGCGTTTGGCGTCTTGTACCAGCTGGCTGGGCGAGTAGAAGCCCAGCGGCTGCGAGTTGAGCATGGCGGCCAGAAAAGCGGCAGGCTCGGTGTGTTTGAGCCAGCAGCTGGCATACACCAGCAAGGCAAAAGAGGCGGCGTGGGACTCCGGAAAACCGTATTCGCTGAAGCCCTTGATCTGCTCAAAAATTTGCTCGGCAAATTCCTTTTTGTAGCCGCGCGCGGTCATGCCGTCGACGATGCGGTCGTAGTATTTTTCAAGCCCGCCTTTGCGTTTCCAGGCCGCCATGGCCCGGCGCAGCCCGTCTGCTTCGCCCGGGGTAAAACCTGCCGCCAGCATGCTGACCTGCATCACCTGTTCCTGAAAAACCGGAACCCCCAGCGTCCGGCCCAAAGCCTGTTCCAGGGCGGCACTGGGGTAGACAACCACTTCCTTGCCCTGGCGACGGTTCAGGTAGGGGTGCACCATGCCACCCTGAATCGGGCCAGGCCGCACCAGCGCGACCTCAATGACCAGGTCATAAAAGCACTGCGGCCGCAAGCGCGGCAGCATGCTCATCTGCGCCCGCGACTCGATCTGGAACACGCCCACCGTGTCGGCCCGGCAAATCATGGCGTAGGTGCCAGGGTCTTCGGCCGGAATGTCCTGCATTTGAAACGCAAAGCCACGCCGCAGGCTGACAAGTTCCAGCGCTTTGCGAATGGCTGTCAGCATGCCTAAGCCCAGCACATCAACCTTGAGCAAGCCCATGGCGTCCAGGTCGTCCTTGTCCCACTCGATCACGGTGCGGTCTTCCATGGCAGCGGCCTCGATGGGCACCATGCGTGACAAAGGCCCCCGGGTCAGCACAAAGCCGCCCGGGTGCTGTGACAGATGCCGCGGAAAACCCAGCAATTGGCGTGTCAGGTCCAGCAACTGGCGTACCGCCAGGTCGTCCAATGACAGGCCCAAGGCCGCCAGCCGGTCAGTATGCAGTTCCCGGCCATCCCAATGGCGATGTGACTTGGCCAGCTTTTCCAGCAGCTCCAGCTCAAAGCCCAGGGCTTTGCCCACATCCCGAATGGCCGACTTGGGCCGGTACGTAATCACCACCGCTGTCAGCGCGGCGCGCTCGCGGCCGTACTTTTGGTACAGGTACTGGATGACTTCTTCGCGGCGCTCGTGTTCAAAGTCGATGTCAATGTCGGGCGGCTCGTTGCGCTCTTTGCTGATAAAGCGCTCAAACAGCACACGCATGCGCGCGGGGTCGACCTCGGTCACGCCCAGGCAATAACACACGGCGCTGTTGGCGGCCGAGCCGCGTCCCTGGCACAAAATGTGGCGCGAGCGGGCGAACGAAACGATGTCGTACACCGTCAGAAAATAGGGTTCGTAATGCAACTCGCAAATGAGCGCCAGTTCGTGTTCAATCTGGTGCTGCACCTGGGCTGTCATGCCGCCAGGCCAGCGGCGCCCGGCGCCCTCGTAGGTCACCCGGCGCAAATACGACGCCGGTGTTTCTCCGGCCGGCACCACCTCTTGAGGGTACTGGTATTTCAGCTCGTCCAGGGAAAAGTCGCAGCGGGCAACCAGCTTGAGGGTCTCGGCCAGCAGCGCTTGCGGGAAAATCTGGGCCAGCCGCAGCCGGCTGCGCAGGTGCTGTTCTGCGTTGGCTTGCAGGTCCAGCCCGCAGGCGGTCAATGGTTTGCCCACCCGGATGGCCGTGATCACGTCCTGCAGGGGCTTGCGCGAACGCACATGCATGTACACATCGCCCAAGGCCACCAGCGCCATGGCCGTGGCCTTGCTCAGTTGCTGCAAGTTGTAGAGCCAGATTTCATCGTCCAGGCTGAGCAACTGGGTCACACCCAGCCAGCAGCGACCGGTGAAATGGCTCAACAGCCATTGGCCAAGCGCCAGCAACTGCGCCGGGGTGTTGCTGCGCTCAGGGCAGGCCAGCACCAGGCAATCGGCCAGCGCAGGCCCCAGGATGTCTTCCTGACGAAGGTGATAGTTGCCTTTTTTTTCAGTGCTGCGCCGCAAGCGCGTGATGAACTCGCACAGATTGCCGTAACCATTCAGGTTGCAGGCCAGCACGACCAAAGTAAAAGGTGTGGCCCCGCTGACCTGAAATTGTGAACCCAGCAGCAACTTGAGGCCGCAGGCCTTGGCCGCCACATGGGCACGCACCACGCCGGCCAGACTGCATTCGTCGGTGATGGCCAGCGCGGTGTAGCCAAGCGCTTTGGCGCGTGTCACCAGTTCCTCCGGTTGACTAGCTCCTTTCAGAAATGAAAAGTTGGACAGGCAGCGCAGCTCGGCGTAATCGGGCAGCAAGGGCAAAGGAGGCATGTGGGGTAGGGCAGCCATGGCCGGGCTTCAGGCAAAGATGCCATGCAAATACCAGGACGCCGCTTCGTCGCGGGGCAGGCGTTGCTGGAAAATCCACAGTACGCCGGCGTGCTGGCTCAGGGCCACCCAGTAGTCGCGCGCCACCTGCAGGCTCAGCTGGCCGCCCTCGGCATCCTTCACGCGGTGCCACCAGCCGCCCTCCATGCGCTGTGGACCCAGCAGCAGTTGCAGTGGCCCCTGGTACAGCGGGCAGTCGCCGCGCACATCAAGCTGGAGCGGATGTTTGAGAATCCAGCTCGGTTGTGGCCCCGGAGCCCGTCGCACTTTGGTGCTGGGCCTGTTGGTGTTGATCGGCTGCCAATGGGCCATCCAGGCCATGCGGCTGTCTTCGACCAATTCGGGCCGCAGCACCCGTTTGCGACCCAATCGGGCTTCAATGCGCTCCAGCACCAGGTTCACCGCTTCGCCGCTGGCACGGGCATCGGGCAGCAGGCAACGGTTCTCTTCAATGAAGG
>JAQSDS010000004.1 GCA_029946045.1 Rhodoferax sp. | reverse complement strand
ACCCCGGCATAACCCAGGGTGAGCGCATCACGGTCAATGCGAATCGGGAAATCCATGATTGGCACCACCAGGTCTTCGGCCACGTCCTGGATCTTGTACACATCCACACCCGTGTGGACCTTCATCAGGTCCAGCACCGACACCAGCACCTCCATCGGCGTGTTACCAGCGCCAGCACCCAGGCCAGCGGCAGCCGCGTCAATGCGGGTAGCGCCGACTTCAATGGCGGCAATCGAGTTGGCCACACCCATGGCCAGGTTGTGGTGGCCATGGAAACCCAGCTCGGTCTCGGGCTTCAAGGCAGCGCGCACCGCGCTCAGACGTGACTTGACACCGTCAGGCAACAAGTGACCAGCCGAATCGGTCACATAAATGCAGTTGGCACCGTAGCCTTCCATCAGCCTGGCCTGGGTTACCAGTTTCTCGGGGCTGGCCATGTGCGCCATCATCAGGAAACCCACCGTGTCCATCCCCAAAGCGCGGGCCTTGGTGATGTGTTGTTCACTCACATCGGCTTCGGTACAGTGGGTAGCGACCCGGATGGTGGCTACCCCCAGGTCTTTGGCCATCAGCAGGTGGTCAACGGTACCGATACCCGGCAGCAGCAGGGCCGAGATCTTGGCTTGTTTCATCAGCGGAATCACCGCACCCAGGTATTCTTCGTCGGTGTGGGCTGGAAAGCCGTAGTTGACCGAGGAGCCGCCCAGGCCGTCACCATGGGTGACTTCAATCAGGGGAATGCCGGCGTCATCCAGGCCGCAGGCAATGCTTCTCATTTGTTCCAGCGTCATCAAATGGCGCTTGGGGTGCATGCCGTCACGCAGGGTCATGTCATGCAGGGTGATTTTTTTGGCTTGTGTCATGGTGTTCTCCTGGGTATTCAAGCTGCGGTGGCTTTGAGCGTGAGCCGACCGGCGATGATTTCTTCGGCAAACATCTCTGCCGTGCGGGCTGCAGCAGCAGTCATGATGTCCAGGTTGCCGGCGTACTTGGGCAGGTAGTCGCCCAGGCCTTCGACTTCGAGGTACACCGAGACACGGTTACCGTCAAAGACCGGGCCGTTGACCAGCTTGTAGCCGGGCACGTACTTTTGCACTTCAGCAATCATGGCGTGGATCGAGGCAGTGATGGCCGCTTGATCAGGCTCAGTCTCGGTGAGGCAGTGCACGGTGTCGCGCATGATGAGCGGTGGCTCAGCCGGGTTCAGGATGATGATGGCCTTGCCTTTTTTGGCACCCCCCACCTTTTCTACTGCGCTGGCGGTGGTGCGGGTGAATTCGTCGATGTTCTTGCGGGTGCCGGGGCCAGCGGATTTGCTGGAGACCGTGGCCACGATTTCACCGTAGGCCACGGGCTGCACGCGGCTGATGGCGGCCACCATGGGGATGGTGGCCTGGCCACCGCAGGTGACCATGTTGACGTTCATCTCGCCTTTGCCCACGTGCTCAATGAGGTTGACGGGTGGCACACAAAAGGGGCCGATGGCCGCTGGTGTCAGGTCGATCATCAAGGCGCCCAGGGCGTTGACTTTGCGGCTGTTGTCAGCGTGCACGTAGGCGCTGGTGGCATCGAACACAATTTGCACGCCGTCAGCCAGGATGTGGGGAATGAGGCCGTCAACACCGTCAGAGGTGGTTTTGATGCCCATCTCGCGGGCCCGTTTGAGGCCATCAGAGTTGGGGTCGATGCCGACCATCCACACCGGCTCCAGCACCGCGCTGCGTTGCAGCTTGGCCAGCAGGTCGGTGCCAATGTTGCCGGGGCCGATCAGGGCGCATTTGATTTTTTGAGACATGGTTTGTCCTATGGCTAAAAGAGGTTGATTGGTGTTCCGGGGACGGGTCTTAGAGACCCATCAGTCCAGGCAGGAACAGCGACAGAGAAGGCACGTAGGTGACCAGGAGCAGGATGATGACCATCGCGGCGAGGAAGGGCATGCTGCCCTTAGACACGGCCTCCAGGGTGGACCCACCCACCCGGGCACCGACAAACAGGTTCACCCCCACCGGTGGCGTCACCAGACCAATGGCCAGGTTGACGATCATCACGATACCGAAGTGCACCGGATCGACACCCACCGCCACCACGACAGGCAGCAAAATGGGCGTCAGGATGATGATGGCGGCCAGCGTTTCCATGAACATGCCAACGAACAACAGCAAGATGTTGATGAGCAAGAGGATCAGCGCCGGGCTGCTGGTCAGTTGCACGATGTACTCGGCAATCATGACCGGAATGCGCTCAATGGCCAAGACCCGACCGAAGATGGTGGCGGTACCGACGATGATCATGACGGACGCCGAGGTCAGTGCCGAACCGGCAATGATTTTGTACAAGTCTTTGAACTTGAGCTCTTTGTAAACGAAGACGCCCACAACAAAGCCGTAGATCACTCCGACGGCGGCGGCCTCGGTTGGCGTAAAGACACCGCCGTAAATTCCACCCAAAATAATGATGGGCACCAGCAGGGCCCATTTGGCATCATTCACTGTGGCCAGGATTTCCCGAGCGCTGTATTTCCTGCCAACACCGCGGTAGTTGTTCTTCTTTGAGATATAGAAGGCAACACCAATCATGGCGAAGCCAATCAGCATTCCGGGGATGACACCGGCCATGAACATCGCGCTGATGGATGCGTTCGATGACGTGGCATAAATCACCATCGGAATACTGGGCGGAATGATGATGCCCATGCAGCCAGCCGAAGCCACCAACCCGATCGAGAAGCCCTTGGGATAACCCTCACGGAACATGGCAGGTAACAAAATGGCGCCCACGGCGGCGACCGTGGCCGGACCCGAGCCGGAAATGGCTGCGAAAAACATGCAAGTCACGACGGCGATGATGGCCAGGCCACCGGTGAAGCGGCCGAAAAACACGTTGCCCACATTGAGCAAGCGTTTGGACAGACCGCCATGGCCCATCAGGTCGCCTGCCAGAATAAAGAAGGGCACCGCCATCAGGGGAAATGAATCGATTGAAGTCACCAGACCCTGGGCAATGAAGCTGCTGCTGACCTTGCCGCTGTAAATCAGCGCTGCGGTGGACGCCAGCCCAAGGGAAATGGCGACCGGTACGCTGGTTACCAACAAGGCGATGAACAGACCAAAAAGCAACAGGGAAATCATGCCTGGTCTCCCTTGCGAATCAGCTGCACTTCTTCAACTATTTTCTGTAGGATGCGAAAAGTAACCAAGCCAAACCCTACTGTGGGAGCCATGTAGACATAACCCATGGGCAGGCCCAGGGCAGACGATTCTTGGCCAAAACTGAAAATTTTTGCGGTCAGGGCGTAGCCTTCTTTCATGACCAGTGCGGCAAAGACGATGAACATGAAATACGAGAACAGATTGACGTAGCGCCGGGTCGATACCGGAAGCATGTCGGTCACGGCATCCACGCGGATGTGGGCGCCCACCTTGACGGCGTAACTCACGCCGATGTACGTGGCCCATATGAAGCAATAACGGGCCAGCTCTTCAGACCAGGTCAAGGACTCCTGCACGACGTAGCGCATGACGATCTGCACGCCAATCAGCACGGACATGAGCGACAACAGAAAGACCAGAAGAACCTCTTCCAGATTTTTATCAATGATTTTTAACATGTGGATTCCTTGACCTGAACCGGCTTGTCATGCCGGAGCGAGTCCGGCAACTGAAATTATTTTTTGTTGACTTCAGCCACGATCTTGTCAACGATTTCCGGACCGACTTTTTTCTTCACTAGGTCATAGACCGGACCCATTTTTTCGGAGAACTTTGCGAACTCTTGCGGGCTCAGGGTGGTGAAGGTCACCTTGGGCATGGCAGCTTCGGCCTTGGCATCGGCCTTCTGGGCCAGGTCACGCTGGTAAGTCTTGGCGTTGGCGAAGGCAGTGGCAAAAATTTTCTTGTCTTCTTCGCTGAAGCGCTTGTACACAGCCGGGTTGATCAGCACCACAAACGGTGAATAAACGTGGTTGGTTTTGGTAATGAATTTCTGAACTTCCTGGAACTTCATGTCGTAGAACAGGTTGATCGGACCTTCCTGCGCATCAAAGGTGCCTTGCTGCAAGGCCGTGAACAACTCGCCAAAAGCCAGGGGTGCGGGGTTGGAGCCAATGGCTTTCCATGCAGCAATATGCACCTCGTTTTCCATAGTGCGCATCTTCATGCCCTTGAGGTCCTCGGGTGTCTTGATGACTTTTTTGCTGTTGGTCAACTGGCGGAAGCCGTTTTCCCAGTAGCCCACACCTTGAATGCCAACGGTGTTCAAGCTTTTCAGCAGACCCTGGCCGATGTCGCCATCGAGCACGCGGTAAACACTTGGGCGGTCCTTGAACATGAACGGGATGTCCAGGGCAAAGAACTGCTTGTTGAAGTTGCCCAGCAAGGCGGACGACACAAACGCCATGTCGACATTGCCAAGCTGAATGCTTTCGATCAGTTCACGTTCGCTACCCAGCTGGGAATTCGGAAAAATTTCCATGCTTATACGACCTTTGGTCTTGTCTTTCAGCTCCTTGCCGAAGAACTCCAGCCCCAGGTGGCCGGTGTTGGTGGCTGTAGCTGCATGACCTACCTTGAGCACGATGTTGTCAGCGGCAAGGGCGGGGCTTGAGATGCCAAACGAAAAGGCACACAGACCCAGCATGATGGCAACGCGGCGTGACAACGGCTGAGGTGTTTTAAAAATCATCTTGATAACTCCAGGGATAGATAAAGGTTGGCTCGGGTCAGAATTCACCTGATTCCGTGCGTCAATTTTAATTGACCCGCTAAAATATTGTCAATAAATAAAAGACACTTTCAACATATGCAAATTAGTGAAGGAGATCGCCGTGATGACGACAGTACAAACCAGCCCGCTTGAGGTCCTGCCAAGCCGTCACCCGTCCGATGTGGTAGCGGCCCTGAAGCAGGAACTGGGTGACGCGGAAGTCCTGACGGGGGAGCAGATCAGCGCCAAATACCTGCGTGACTGGAGCGATGAGCGCGGGGGTGTGCCGCTGGCCCTGGTGCGGCCACGCAGCACCCAGGAAGTCGCCAGCCTGCTGCGTATTTGTCATGCCCACGGCCAGGCCGTGACCCCGCAAGGCGGGCTCACCGGCCTGGCCGGTGGCGCCGTGCCAAGCGAGGGCAGTGTGGTGTTGTCGCTGGAACGCATGAGTGGCATCACTGCCATCGACACCGGTTCTGCCACCATGACAGTGCTGGCCGGTACGCCTTTGCAAGTCATTCAGGAAGCGGCGCAGCAAGCCGGGTTTTTCTATGCGCTGGACCTGGGTGCGCGCGGCTCCTGCCAGATTGGCGGCAATATCTCGACCAACGCCGGTGGTAACCGCGTGATCCGCTACGGCATGGCGCGGCAACTGGTGCTGGGGCTGGAAGTGGTGCTGGCCGACGGCACCGTGCTGTCGATGCTGAATCAGATGGTCAAGAACAACGCCGGGCCCGACCTCAAGCACCTGTTCATTGGCAGCGAAGGCACCCTGGGCATCATCACCCAGGCGGTGCTGCGGCTACATCCGGGGGTGTCGGGTGCCAACACGGCGCTGGTCGCCCTACCCGACTTTGACGCGGTGGTGCACTTCCTGAACCATGCGCAGCATGCCTTGTCAGGTCAGGTCAGCGCCTTTGAAGTCATGTGGCCTGATTTTTACCTGGCCGCCACGGCGGTCCCAGGCGTGCGCGCGCCGCTGCCCGGGCACTATCCGGTCTACGTCTTGATCGACGCGCAAGGCGCGGACCCTGAAGCCGAGGCCGAGCGCTTTCAGGCCATGCTGGAACAAGCCATGGAACACGCTTGGGTGCTGGACGCTGCCATTGCGCAGTCTCACGCCGAGTGTCAGGATTTCTGGGCCTTGCGTGACGCGGTCGCCGAGCTGCTGCAAACCAACGCGCCCAGTGTCAACTTTGACCTGTCCGTGCCGATTTCCAAAATTGGCGCCTGCGTTGACCAACTCCGGGCGGTCATGGCGGCGCGCTTTGAACATCTAAATGTTGTGTTTTTCGGCCATGTGGGCGACGGCAACATCCATGCGGTGGTGGGCCCCATGCCGCCAGAGGACGGTGCCACAGAGCACCAGCTGGAAGAGGCGTTTTACGCCATCATTCGAGATTTTTCAGGCTCGGTGTCAGCCGAGCACGGCATTGGTCTGCACAAGAAACAGTGGCTGGCCCATAGCCGCAGTGCAGCCGAAATAGCCGTGATGCAGCTCATGAAAAACGCGCTGGACCCGCGCCACATTCTCAACCCCGGGAAAGTTCTGTAACCCGCACCGGCGCGCCAGCCGGGCTACATCTGCATGCCCAGCTCGGCGCTGATTTTTGCGGCCACACCCTTGACCACAGGAATCAGGGCTTGCATGCGTTCGCTGTCCATGTACTCCAGCATGCTGGAGACGCTGATGGCCGCGACAATTTTCCGGCTGCCATCGCGCACGGGCGCTGCCACGCAGCGAATAGGTTGCGAATCTTCGCCCAGGTCAAACGAGTAGCCGCCTTGCGCATACCTGCGCATGGTGGCCAGCCAATCCTCTTGGGTGATGGCTTTGCGCAGCACATGGCCATTGCGCTGGAAAAAATCAATCCAGGCGCTCTCTGGCCAATCGAGGATAAGCGCCTTGCCCACGCCGGTGCTGATCAACGGTTTGCGTCCGCCAATGCGTGAACTGATTTCGACCGAGCGTTGGCTCGAAATCTTGTCTAGGTAGATCACTGAATCATCTTCGATACGCGCCAGGTGCACGGTGTCGAGTGTGTCCAGTGCCAGTTGTTCCAGAAACGGATGGGCGATACGCGTCAGCGCGGTTTGATGAAAAGCCTGAAAGCCGAGTTCCAGTACTTTTCGGCCCAGCGAGACCTGCTTGGCGCTGTCTTGTTTCAGGTAATGGCGTTGCAGCAGCACCGAGATGATGCGGTGCGCTGTGCTGTAGGTGATGCCGGTCTTTTTTGCAATGTCCGAAATGCTGAGCGCCTGGTTGGACACGGCTTCCATCACGTCCAGACCGCGCAGCAAGGTCTGGCTGGTCAAGGCTTTTTTGCTGTCTTCTTTTTCTGTGCTGCTTGTCAATTTGCCACCTTTGAGTCACCTGGTTCTGGGGTCGCCCGTGTCGGATGAAGCCTTCGGACCCGCATGAGAGCCAGATTTTATGGGCAGGAACGTCTCGGCCGGTGGCATATCATTTGGCCAGCTTTTACTTTTCAAACGTCACCCACCATGTTCCGCTACCTCACCGTGCCCGTCACTGCTTTTGCGCAAAATTGTTCGCTGGTTTGGTGCGACCAGACCCTGCAAGCGGCCGTCATCGACCCTGGCGGCGACCTCGACCTGCTGCTGGACGAAGTCAATCGACTGGGTTTGAAGCTTGAACAAATCTGGCTCACCCATGCCCATATCGACCACGCAGGTGCTGCCGGTGAATTGGCCGAGCGATTGGCCTTGCCCATCATTGGGCCGCATCCGGCCGACCAGTTCTGGATTGACGGCCTGCCCGGGCAAAGCAAAATGTTTGGCTTTCCACCGGCCAAGGCGTTCACGCCGACGCGTTGGCTCAAGGACGGCGACAGCGTGACCGTGGGTGCGTGCACGCTGGCGGTGCGTCACTGCCCGGGTCACACGCCAGGCCATGTGGTGTTTTACTCAAGCGAGGCCAAGCGGGCCTTTGTGGGCGATGTGCTGTTTGCCGGCTCCATTGGTCGCACCGATTTTCCGCAAGGCGACCATGACACCTTGATTGCCAGCATCAAAAACCGCCTGTGGCCGATGGGCGATGACACCGTGTTCATTCCCGGTCACGGCCCCGAGAGTACGTTTGGGCGCGAGCGGCGCAGCAACCCTTATGTGGCAGATGGCCGCTAACCCGCCGGAGCTGATTTCGCTGGACATCACGGTGCGGCGCTGAGAACGTCATGTGCCGCGATAGGGGCAATTCGCCTCATTTGATTGGTCGCTATTTGCCTGGGTACTAGACTGGCAGCTCTCATCGATGCCAAACAACACAAGGGGAAAACCATGTCCAACGAAGCAAAGTGTCCGTTTTCTGGCGGGGCGCGTACAAGCGCGGTCTCAGGTGCGCCGACGAATGCGGCCTGGTGGCCCGAGCAGCTGAACCTGAAGGTGCTGCACCAGCACACGCTCAAGTCCAACCCCATGGGCGAAGCGTTCAACTACGCCGAGGAATTCAAGCGCCTCGATCTGGATGCCGTGGTCAGCGATCTGCGCGCCCTGATGACCGATTCACAAGACTGGTGGCCAGCCGACTTTGGCCACTACGGGCCGTTTTTCGTGCGCATGGCATGGCACAGCGCCGGCACCTACCGCGTGGCCGACGGCCGCGGTGGTGCGGGCACCGGCAACCAGCGTTTTGCACCGCTGAACAGCTGGCCCGACAACGTCAACCTCGACAAAGCGCGCCGCTTGCTGTGGCCCATCAAGCAAAAGTACGGTCGCAAGATCTCCTGGGCTGACCTGATGATCCTGACCGGCAACGTGGCGCTGGAGTCCATGGGTTTCAAGACCTTTGGCTTCGCCGGAGGCCGGGCGGACATCTGGGAACCAGAAGAAGACATTTACTGGGGCACCGAGAGCAAGTGGCTGGACGACAAACGCTACTCTGGCGACAGAGACCTCGAAAACCCGCTCGCTGCCGTACAGATGGGCCTGATTTACGTCAACCCGGAAGGCCCCAACGGCAAGCCCGACCCGCTTGCCGCAGCCCGTGACATCCGCGAAACCTTTGCCCGCATGGCGATGAACGACGAGGAGACCGTGGCGCTCATTGCGGGCGGCCACACCTTTGGCAAGACCCACGGCGCGGGCCCTGCAAGCCATGTGGGAGCCGAACCGGAAGCCGCCGGCATCGAGCAGCAAGGCCTGGGCTGGAAGAGCAGTTTTGGCACCGGCAAGGGCGGTGACACGATCTCCAGCGGACTCGAAGTCACCTGGACCACCACACCCACCCAGTGGAGCAACAATTTCTTCTGGAATTTGTTCGGTTACGAATGGGAGCTAACCAAGAGCCCGGCCGGTGCGCACCAGTGGATGCCCAAGCATGGCATGGGCGCAGCTACCGTGCCAGATGCCCATGACCCGGCAAAACGGCACGCGCCAGCGATGCTGACGACCGATCTCGCCCTGCGCTTTGACCCGGCTTACGAGAAGATTTCGCGGCGCTTTCTTGAGCATCCGGACCAGTTCGCCGACGCATTTGCGCGCGCCTGGTTCAAGCTGACGCACCGTGACATGGGGCCGCTGGCGCGTTACCTGGGGCCGCTGGTGCCCAGCGAGGTGCTGATCTGGCAAGACCCGATTCCGGCGCTGGACCATGCGTTGGTCGATGCGCAAGACATCGCTGCTCTGAAGGCCAGGATTCTGGCCAGCGGACTTTCCATTTCGCAACTGGTCACGACCGCCTGGGCATCGGCTGCCAGTTTTC
>JAQSDS010000003.1 GCA_029946045.1 Rhodoferax sp. | reverse complement strand
CATGGTAGCCATCGTCGCGGCGGCCTTCGCGGCGATCAGGTGCACCGTAGTACCGTGGCGCATAAACATCCCGGTACCAGCCATCCTGCACAAAGTAAACAGGTTGGCCACAAGCGTTGTAACGGCGGCAATGTTTGTCCCATCTTTTCTCATGACCCGGTGGCACCCGCAGGTAAATGGGCTGGCGCGTCAGGTTGATGGATCTTTGCTCAATGATGACCGGTTGCGGGTAGATCAGCACCGGACCAGGTGCGCGGCCAATATCTATGCGGCCGTAAAAACCGGGCTCGGAAATATTGACGGACACCCCCACATCAGCGGCGGATACCGTTGTGTGCAGCAGCACCGCCACCAGCGCCAATCCCAGGAATTTTTTCGAATAGTTCATCCATTCATTCTAGGGAAAGACACCCGTGCACAGGGTAAGCGGATGTAAACGCCAAAACGCTTGCACTGGTGCTGTGTAATGTCCGGGTTTAAACCTGCGGCAGCAAAAACCGCCGTTCCCAGGCGCTGATTTCGCTTTGAAAACTCGCCAGTTCAAGCGCCTTGACGGCGCAGTAACCGGTTACAAATTTGTCCCCAAAAAACGCCTGCGCCACCCTGCTGTGCTGCATTTTTTCCAAGGCTTCTTCCATGCTGCGCGGCAAGCTGTGGGCCGAGTCGTAACCATTGCCAGTCAGGGGCACGGAGGCGGCCAGCTGCTCCTGCAAACCCTTGAGGCCGGCCGCCAACGATGCCGCCATGGCCAGATAGGGATTGGCGTCGGCGCCAGCCACCCGGTTTTCAACCCGGCGCGCCGCCGGGTCACTGGCCGGGATGCGCAAGCCGGTGGTGCGGTTGTCATGACCCCACTGCAGGTTCACCGGAGCCTGGCTGCCGGACACGTAGCGCCGGTAGGAATTGACGTTGGGCGCCAGCATCAGCATCAGCTCGGGCAGGTAGGTTTGCAGCCCGGCGATGAAATGCCCCAGACGCGGGCTCTCGCTACCGTCCGCCAGGCTGAACACGTTGTCACCCTGGACATCAAGTACGCTGATGTGCAAATGCATGGAGCTGCCAGCACTCGCTGCGATCGGTTTGGCCATGAAGACGGCGTTCAGCCCGTGTTTCAGCGCAATCTCACGCGCGGCGTACTTGAATAGAAACGCCTGATCGGCCACCGCGACGGCATCGCCATGGAGCAAATTGACCTCGTATTGCGTCGCACCTACTTCATGAATCCAGGTGTCGGTGGCAATGCCCAGCGTGCAGCAGGCGTCACGAAATTCATCCCAGAACGGCGCCAACTCGTTGAGCATATTGAGGCTGAACGCACTTTGGCCCACCTCGGTGCGGCCACCGCGCACCAAAGGCGCCAGCAACGGCTGCGCCGGGTCGGCATTGGGTGCGGTCAGATAAAACTCGATCTCGGGCGCCACCACCGGCCGCAGACCCAGGGCCGCGTACTGGGCCAGCACGTTTTTTAGCGTGCTGCGCGGGGCAAACTGGCACAGGCTACCGTGAAGCTCCATGCAGTCATGGATCGCCACCGCGCGCGGCACACTGGCCCAGGGCGCCAGCGCCACCGTGGGGTAGTCGGGCAGCAAGCGCACGTCGGGGTCGGAGTCGGGAAATACCGGGTTATAGGAATAGTCACCCGTGACCGCCTGCATCGGAATGGCCTGGCAGATGCGCAATTCCCCTCCCGCCAGAAAGCTCTCGGCGGGCATCAGCTTGCCGCGCGGGTAGCCTGAAATGTCGGGAAAGATGCACTCCACGTCACGCACGCCGTGCTGATTGAACAGGGCGCGAATGCCATCGCCTGGACGGGTTGGCACGGCTGGCGCGGCTGAGGCAACCGAGGGGAAAGGATTGGACTGGGGCATGGGTCCTGAGTGCAAAGTGAAGGTGCACCCAGTTTAAGCCGATGCCGGGGATGGTGACGACGGCTTGTCAGGGCGACTCAGCTATTGGCGCGCTTTTTCAGCCAGCGCATCAGGCCACCCACGAGTGGCAGTTTTTCGTACAGTTCTTCAGCCGCATCCCAGTAGTCGCGGTGCAGGGTGATACGGCCCGCCTCATCCAGCACCAGGTGCGAGCCGCCCAAAATGCACTGCGGCTGACCCACTGCGAAGCGCTTGAAGGCAAAGTGGAATTCCCAGGTCAGGAAACATTGCTGGCCATCGACGATGCGTTCGGTGATGACAAAACGCGGCTGCACCAGGCTGACATCCATGTGGCGAAAAATGGCGGCAATCGCGGGCCAGCCGCGCACGTCGTTGAAAGGGTCCTTGAAGCGGGCATTGGGGGCGTAGAGGCCTTCAAGCGTGTCGATGTGCTTGGGGTCAAGCGTCTCGAAAGCGCGCACGATGGTGTCAACAGCATTTTTCATGGCAGCAATCAGTGCGACTTCAGGCGCCGGGTCAGGGCGAAATAGGCGGTGTAGGGCAAGCAACGCAGCACTTTCAGCCAGAAGGTGAAGCGCTTGGGGAAATGGATCTCGAACTGACCGCGCGCCCAACCCTTCAGGATAGCCTGGGCCGCCTGCGCGGGGCTGATGAGTGCCGGCATCTTGAACGCATTTTGCGCCGTCAATGGCGTCTCGACAAAGCCCGGGTTGATCAGCGACACAGCCACACCCTGGTGGTGCAGGTCCAGGTAAAGCGTCTCTGCCAGGTTGATGAGTGCTGCCTTGGTCGGCCCATAGGCCAGGCTGTTGGGCAGGCCCCGGTAGCCCGCCACGCTGGCCATCAGGCTGATATGGCCACGGCGACCTTCAGGTTGGGTCAGCAGCCCGGGCAGCACGGCGTCAAGCACATGCAGGGCACCGAGGTAATTCACCTGGTTGTGGCGCAACAGGTCGGGCAAGTCCAGCCGGTCGGCGGTCATGGCGCGGTAGTGACCGGCGCAGTACACCACGGCGTCGAGCGCGCCTTGCGCGAACAGCGTCTCGGCCGTCGCTTTGACCGCCGGTGCATCGGTCACGTCCAGCACGGCCGCCTGTGCGCCGGGATGCTGGCTGACAAAGTCTTCCAGCGCCGCAGCATCGCGGGCCGACACAATCACTTGCGCGCCCTGCGCATGCAAGGCCTGCGCCGTAGCGCGCCCAATGCCGCTGGAAGCACCGACCAGCCAGATCCGCCGGTGGGCCCAGTTTGTGACGCAGGGATTCAGGGCCATGCCTAGCGCTTCACAAACGACAGGGTGACTTCGCCCAGACGCACGCCCCATTTGCGCATGGCCGCCTTGTTGAGCATGACCTTGTCATTCATAAGGTACATCCAGTCGTCAAACTGCACCTCGATGACGCGGCCATCCACCGGTAGCGCCAGCGTGTAGGTCCAGTAAAAAGCATTGCCGCTTTGCTGCCCCTGGGCGGTGCCCACCACGTCATCGGCTTGGCCGGTGTAGCGGTCGTCTGCCAGGCGCTGCATGCGCCACACCCGGCGCTGCGTGGTGCCGTCAGAATAGCTGAAAACCTCATCGAGCACGCCCTGGTCGCCCTGCCAGCTGCACTCCATGACCACGGTG
The DNA here is from genome assembly GCA_029946045.1 of Rhodoferax sp. Classification (GTDB taxonomy): domain Bacteria; phylum Pseudomonadota; class Gammaproteobacteria; order Burkholderiales; family Burkholderiaceae_C; genus Rhodoferax. The sequence goes on along the minus strand of JAQSDS010000003.1, from coordinate 5,979 downwards.
AAGCGCTTCACCACCTGGCCGGAGCGGTCGGTAAAAATGCCGTAAGCGTCGAGCGTGCCGTTGAAGTAGTCACGCAACTCCAGCACCGGTTTTTCGGCGGCGTAGTCGGTGACTTTTGGCGTGCTGCAGCCGCTCAGGGCCAGCGCCGAAGAGACCGCAGCGGAGAGCATCAATAAACGTCGTTTCATGGCATGAGCGGCCGGGCCGCAGGTTGGATGTGTGAGAAATAGAGCAGCAGCGCCGCCCCGGTTTTGAGCCCGCAGGGCAGCAAGCAATAAGCCACAGTGAGCACTTGCAGGGCATGCACGTCACGCGCACCGGGGCTGTAACCCAGCCAGCCCAGCAGAGGCAGCGCCAGACCGGCCGCCAGCGCCAGGTTGAGTTTGGTGGCAAAGTTCCACCAGCCAAAATAAGCGCCGTCAGCGCGACCGCGGTCGCCCGCGTCATGGATCAAGCCCGCCAGCATGGCGCCGGGCAGCGCCAGGTCACTGCCCAGGGCCGCACCCGACAGGGCGCACACCATCAAAAACAGCGCGCCGTCGCCGGCACCCAACTGGCTGGCCCACAAAAAAACCAGCACCGACAGACCCATGCCTAACAGCCAGCTGCGCGCCAGCCCAAAGCGGGCGACAGCACGCAACCAGATCGGTATCGAAGCAGCAGCGCAAACAAAATACAGCCCCAGGGCCGCCGACTGCAGCGTCTCGGAGCCTTGCAGGCGGTCCTGCACAAAAAATAGCACCAGTGTGGCCGGGATCGCGCTGGCAATGCCGTTGAGCATGAACACCGCCAGCAAGCGCCGAAACGCGCCCTGTCGCCAGGGGTGCCAGACGCTGACCGGCGCGGCGACCAACGCTGTTGGCACACGCGCTGGCCGTGGTGCGCGCGTCCAGGCCCACCAGCCCAAGCCCAGTGTCAGCCACAGCAAGACCAGCATCAGCGGCACACCCAACATGTTCCCCACCACCGAGGCCAGCACCACACCTACCAACCCCAACCCCTCGCGCCAGGCCACCACGCGGCTGCGTTGCAGCGCATCACCGCCCAGCATCGCGCCCCAGGACTGGTGCGCTACCGCCAGTGCGCTGTAGGCCAGGTAGGTGAGCACCAGCCAGCCACCAGCCCACCACAGCAAGGCATCAGGCGTGCGCACGGGCGGCAAAAAAATGGCTGAAAAACCCAGCCCGAGCAGCACAGCAGCCGCCGCGCCAAACGCCAGCACAGCGGCGATGGAGCGGGCAAACAAACGGTCGCAGACCCGGCCCAGCCAGGGGTCCACTACCGCATCGAGCAGCCGGGCGGCCAGCAGCACCGCACCCAAGGCGGCCAAGGACACGCCCCATTGGCGCGCGTACAGGTTGGGCATCAGCACATACAGCGGCAAAGCGCAAAACGCCAGTGGCAAGCCCAGCAAGCCATAACGCCAGCCGTCTTGCGTAGTGAAACTGGCGCTAGGTGTTGTCATGGCGTGGTGACCGCACCAGCCGCTGGCACCAACTGCTGCAGCAGCGCCAGCCGCAACTTGGGTTCAGAGGTTTGCGGCGACAACCAGATGCCAAAAAACAGGCGGGCAAATTCGGGGTCGGAGATCTCACCCAGAGGCTGGCCGTTGAACACAAAGCGTGCGCCCACCCCCGGCTGGTGGATGCCGGTCAGGCGCTGCCCCGCCTTGACGTCGGGAAACAATGCCTGCATCTGGTCACCCCAGCGCTGCGCCTGCTCAGCGCGGCGGGGTGCCTGTCGCTCCATCTCGGCCAGCGAGCGCTTGGCAATGTCGGCACCTGCAAAGTCGCGCAGATAGACCAGTTCCAGCGCAAAGCCATGGTTGGCATAGGCCGCTGCGGTAAATCCTGGCGCCACCCACAGAGAAGCCTGGTAAACCTCAAAGCCCCAGAAGCTTAGCTTGGCCTGGCCCGCCAGCGCTGCGGTGGGCAACGTCACCCGCAATTCAGCTGGCAGACTGCTGGCCCAAAGCGGCAAACTCAGCAGCCCTGCCACACCGGTCAACAGGGCCTGCTTGGCGAAGGACTTCATGGCGCCGGCTTGACCAGGGTGTATTGCACCAGGTCAATGTTGCCAACTTCAAAGGCCGCTTCGCAGTAGGCCAGGTAAAACTCCCAAATGCGCATGAAGCGGGCATCGAAGCCCAACTGGGAGGCTTCGGCCTGGCGCGCCAGAAAGGCATCGCGCCAGCGGCGCAGGGTTTCGGCGTAGTCCAAGCCAAAGGCAAATTCGTCTTCAACCACCAGACCCGCGGCCTGCGCCTGCTGGCGAAACTCGCGCGGGCATGGCAGGCAGCCGCCAGGAAAGATGTACTGCTGAATGAAGTCGGTGCCCTTGATGTAACGCTCAAACAGCGCATCGCTGATCACGATGCTTTGCACACAAGCACGGCCACCGGGTTGGAGCAAGCGGCTCACGGTCTGGAAATACTGCGGCCAATAGGCTTGGCCCACCGCCTCGATCATTTCAATTGAACAAATGGCATCGAAAGGTGCGTCTGAAATGTCGCGGTAGTCCTGCAGGCGCAAATCGGCGCTGGCACCCGAGCCCGTGCTGACCCCCAGGTTCTGCAGTCGCTGCTGCGCAAAAGCCAGCTGCTCGGTGCTCAGGGTCACACCCACCACGGCGGCCTTGAATTCGGTGGTGGCCTGCTCGGCCAGCGCGCCCCAGCCACACCCAATTTCCAACACCCGGTCGCCCGGCTTGACCCGGGCCATCTGCAAGGCGCGGCGCACCTTGGCGGTCTGGGCCTGCGCCATGGGCTGTGAAAAGTCGCCGTCAAACCAAGCCGACGAGTAGTTCATGGTCTCGTCGAGCCAGAGCCGGTAAAAATCATTGCCCAGGTCGTAATGCGCGTGGATGTTCTTGCGGCTGTTGGCGCGGCTGTTGTGCTGCAGCAGGTGCTTGATGCGGTACAGCAGGCGCCCACCCCAGGTGCCGTAAATGACCGACTCCATGGCCTGGCGGTTGGCGGCAAACAGCTTGAGCAAGCCGGTCAGGTCAGGCGTGCTCCAGTCGCCGGCAATGAAACTTTCGGCAAAGCCAATATCACCCGATTTCAGCGCCGCCGCGAACACTTTCCAGTTATGCAACTGAAGGGTTGCACAGGGGTGCTGCGGACTGGGCAGCGCATGCTGATGCGGGTGTTCGCCGTAGCGCCGGTGCGAGCCGTCGGGCAGCACCAGCGTGAGCGCGCCGTGGCGCAGTTGCTCAAGCAGGCGCAAGCCGGCGCGGGCCGAGGTCGGGGCGTGTTGCGGGATGGCGTAGCGCGGGGCAACAGAAGTGGCTGTGTTCATGGTCAGGTCTGAGCGGTGGAATGAAACAGGAAGTGGCTGGACTTAGCGGGTAATGAAGGTGTGCGGTGGCGCGGGTTTGCGAAAGAACGGTACCTTGCGCAACCACAACTGCAAGGCCTGCCAATGGATGCGCGCCATCACGCCCAGCGTCATCGCGGGGTAGCGCCACAGGGCACGGCGCAAAGCCAACGGGCTGATGGGTTCCAAAGCGCCGCTGATGCTGGTTTTGAGCAGCACCGTGGCCCCCATGTCAGTGGCCTCAGCATCAAAATAATCAATGCGGGCTACCGTGCGCTGTGGGCCTGGGCCAAAGGTACGCATCAGGCGAAAGCGGTAATGCCCTTGCACCTCGCAGAACGGCGACACATGAAACACCTTGCTGGCGCGCTGCTCGACGCCGTACTGCGGGTGGTCGAGCAGGTAACAGTGGCGTTCACCAAACGTGTTGTTGACCTCAACCACGACCGCGCGCAGGCTGCCACCCTGGTCATCAGCAGCTCGGTGACAGTACCAAAAGCTCACGGGTTTGAAGGTATAGCCCAGCACGCGGGGGTAGGTGTGCAGCCAGGCTTCGCCGGTGGCATCAAAAATGCCGGCGTTGTGCAGCAGGTCGTCGAGCCACGCGACAGCACCGCCTTGCGCTGGTATGCGGCCATCACCATGGTCGGTCTCGAAAAAACTCAGTGGACCGGGGCGGTTGATGGCCCAGCCACCTGTCGCTGGCGTTGGTGACTGGCTCAAGCTGCGCAGGGGCAACATGAGGAAATAACTGGGGTAGACAAAGGCGTTGGCCACCGGACGCTGGCGCGCATGGCGCACCTCGCCAAAACCGATCAGCGCTTGCGTGGTCATGCCAGCGCCTCCTGGCTTGCCACGTCAGCCAACAGTTTTGTTGCCGCTGCCAAGCCCGCCTTGAGACCGTCTTCGTGGAAGCCATAACCCATCCAGGCGCCCGCGTAATAGCGATTCTGCTGGCCTTGCAACAGGTGCATCTGTCCTTGCGCTGCCACCGCAGCCTGGTCGAACACCGGATGCGCATAGGCATACTCTCCCAGAATTTTGGCTGGGTCGATGTCACGCGCAGGGTTCAGCGACACCAGCACCGGCTGCTGCCAGGGCAGGGGCTGAAGGCGATTGATGAGGTAATGCAGACAAACCTGGGCGTTTTCCTTGACGGTGGCGGGCGCGCGCTCGTAATTCCAGGCAGCCCAGGCGGCTTGGCACTTGGGCAGGACCGACACATCGGTGTGCAGCACGGCCCGATTGGGCTGGGTGCGCATGACGCCCAAAGTATGGCGCTCCAGGGAGGTCGGCGTGGCCAGCATCTCCAAGGCCTGGTTGGCGTGGGTAGCCAAGATGACTTTGTCAAAGTCAGCTTGTCCGGCATCGGTGCTGATGCGAACATGCGCCGGCTGATCGGGCGTGGCGTTGACGGCTTCAATACGGCGCACCGGGCTGTTCAGATACTTGCTTTGAATGCCGGCAGTTATTTTTTCTACGTACTGGCGGGCGCCGCCCTGCACGGTCCACCACTGGGGCCGGTTCGTGACTTGCAGCAAGCCGTGGTTGTGACAAAAGCGCACCATGGTCGCCACCGGGAACTGCAGCATCTGGGGGGTGGGGCAGCTCCAGATACAGGCCATCATGGGTAAAAAATACCAGTCGCAAAAAGCACGGCCAAAGCGGTTCTCACGCAAGAAATCGTCCAGCGGCTGCGTTAGTTCAGCCTCGGTGCCGCTGTGGGCAATGCGGGTGGTGAGCGCGTTGAAGCGCAACAAGTCGCGCAACATGCCCCAAAAGCGACCATTGACCAGGTTGCTGCGCTGGGCAAACACGGTGTCGAGGTTGCAGCCGCTCCACTCCAGCGCCCGCTCATGAATGGGGTCAAAGGCCTGCACCGAAAACGACATATCCGACTTGGCCGTGACCACACCCAGCTCGGCAAACAACTTGAGCAAGTTCGGGTAGGTGCGCTCGTTCAACACCAGAAAGCCGGTGTCCACTCCGTGCGTCACCAGGCCGGTGAGCGTGGGAAGTGTCACATCCACCGTGTGGGTGTGGCCGCCAAAATAAGCGCCCGCCTCGAACAGGCTGACCTCGGCCCGACCGGACAGGGCATGCGCCGCTGCCAGACCAGAGATTCCCGAGCCAACGATGGCAACTTTCAACGACACGTTTATTCCTTTAGACTGCAAATGCTATTTAAATACTCATTGGTCACAATTTAACTTGATAGTATTATTGCAGCCAGTCATTTCGTTTTCCTCAAACAAAAAGCAACAATTTCCATATGGTTACTCGCAACGGCACCAGGGTCTCTTTCAAAGCGCAAATGCTGCAGGCGCGCGAAGAGGCCATCATCCAGACGGTCAACCATTTGCTGGCCAGCAAGGGTTTTGAGGCCATGACCGTCGATGAAGTGGCAGCCGACGTTGGCATTGCCAAGGCCAGCCTGTACAAGCACTTTCCCAGCAAGGAAGACCTGGCCGCGGCCGCCATGGTGAGCGTGATGCGCCGAGCCCAGGCGTTTCTGGAAGGCCTGCCGCCAGCGGCCGCCCCCTTGGACAATTTGCGCGCCGTAGTGGCCTGGACCATGGGTCTCAAACTGGCTGGCGAGATGCCCTCGCTGCCGAGCCAGAATTCCAGTCTGCGCGCAGCACTGATGAGCAACAGCGCCTAC
>JAQSDS010000002.1 GCA_029946045.1 Rhodoferax sp. | reverse complement strand
GCCACGTCGCGCAGCAGCATGCGCTGCGCGTGGTTGTTACCGGCTGCATCCACCGCCTGTGGCAGGTCGATGATGACCGGAAAGTCCACGCCATCGGCACCCTCTGCGCCCGGCCCGTGCGCCAGCAAAATGTTGAACTCCGACAAATCTCCGTGCACCACCCCCGCGCACAGCATGCGCACCACCTCGGCAATCAGCGTGGCATGGTGGGCGCGCGCCTGTTCCGGGGTAAACGCCACGTCATTCAGGCGCGGCGCGGCGTCGCCGTTGGCATCGGTCACCAGTTCCATCAGCAGCACGCCGTCGCAAAAGTTGTAGGGCTGCGGCACCCGCACCCCGGCGGCGGCCAGACGGTAGAGCGCGTCGACCTCGGCGCTTTGCCAAGCGGCCTCTTGCTCCTGCCGGCCAAATTTGCTGCCCTTGGCCATGGCCCGGGCCGAACGCGAGTTCTTGACCTTGCGGTTCTCGGTGTAGTCCACCGCCTGGCGAAAACTGCGGTGGGTGGCTTCCTTGTAGATCTTGGCGCAGCGGGTGTCATCACCACAACGCACCACAAACACCATGGCCTCCTTGCCGCTCATGAGCTGGCGCACCACGCTGTCGATCAGGCCTTCTTCAATGAGCGATTGCAGTCTGGGTGGTGGTTTCATGGCGGCTTTAGGCTTTGGATATTCGCTAGATTGTCGCGCCCCGGACGTGCCATGATGCCTGATAAGGCCTTGGCCCTAGACTCTGCAGCTTGTTTCAGCTTTCAAAACCCAAACCCATGAGCTTTTTTACAGTATGAATGCCGGTGTGCTTTACGCCGCTCTGGCCTATACCGCCTGGGGTTTGTTGCCGATCTTTTTCAAACAGCTCGGGCACGTCAATGCGTTTGAAGTGGTGATGCACCGCATGGTGTGGTCGCTCGTCTTCCTGATGGGTCTGTTGGTGCTGCTCAGGCGCTGGGCCTGGTTGCGTGAAGTCGCCCGTCAGCCGCGGGTGTTGGCAGCGTTTGCGGTGTCGGCACTGCTGCTGTCGGTGAACTGGTCGGTGTATGTGTGGGCGGTGCAAAACGCCCGTGTGGTGGACGCCAGCCTGGGCTACTTTATTTTGCCGCTCGTGAATGTGGCGTTCGGGTTTGCCTTTTTGCATGAACGTCCGCGCCCGGGGCAGTGGCTGGCCGTGGCGGTGGCCGCTGGCGGTGTGTTGTGGCTTACGGTGCAGGCTGGGCGGCTGCCTTGGGTGGCGCTGGTGCTGGCGGCTAGCTTTGGCATTTATGGCCTGCTGCGCAAAGTGGCCACGCTGGGCGCACTGGAGGGCCTGACCCTGGAGACCTTGCTGCTGGCGCCGTTTGCCGTGGGCCTGCTGGCGTGGTGGGCGTGGCGTGGGCAAGGTGCGTTGACGCAGGGCGACCCAAGTACGCTGGCTTGGTTGCTGCTGGCCGGGCCGCTGACCGCTGTGCCTTTGCTGCTGTTTGCCGCCGGTGCGCGTCGCATTCCCATGGCCACGCTGGGCATCCTGCAATACATCTCGCCCAGCCTGCAGATGCTGCTGGGTGTGTGGCTGTACAAAGAGGCTTTTGACCCCGCGCGCGCCATGGGCTTCTATCTGATCTGGCTGGCCCTGGTGGTCTACAGCCTGGACAGCTTGTGGAACAGTCGCAAGCAGCCCGCAAAACCACCGGTCGTTGTGAGCTGATGGCTGAACCCCTTAAAAACCAATATGGTGACGACGTGCCGCGGGCCATTGCTGGCATGATCTCCAAGGTGCATCCCTCGTTCAATAGCTTGCGTTTTGTGCGCGATGCGCTCGAGGGTTATGACGCGCTTGAACTGATGCCACGCGGAAAAAAAATCGCCCAGGCCTTGCGCCGCCATTTGCCCGACGACTATCCGCAGGCGATGGCGATCCTGCTCGACTCGCTGGATCAACCCCATGAGCGGGACCCCGGGCTGAGCCTGGCCTCGTTTTTGTACCTGCCGCACACGATGTTTGTGGCGCAGTACGGGCTGGCGCATTTTGAGGTGTCGATGCGGGCGCAGCATGACTTGACACAACGTTTCACCGCCGAATTCAGTATCCGCCCTTTCCTTGAGCAGCATACCCAGGCCACACTGCGCCAACTCAACATCTGGGCGACTGACCCAAGCCCGCATGTGCGGCGACTGGTGTCAGAAGGCACACGTCCCCGGTTGCCCTGGGCGCCGCGCCTGCGCCAATTCCAGGTCAACCCTGGCCCGGTGCTGGCGCTGCTGGAGTTGCTCAAGGACGACCCCGAGCTGTATGTGCGCCGCTCGGTGGCCAACAACCTGAACGACATCGGCAAGGATCACCCGCAGGTGCTGACTGACACGGCGCAGGCCTGGCTGAAAGACGCCACTGTTGAGCGCGCCTGGATCGTCGGCCATGCGCTGCGCTCTGCCGTCAAGCGGGGTGACCGCAGCGCGCTCAAGGTGCTGGGTTACGGCAAAACCGCACAGGTGGCGGTGGGTGGCATCCGGATCACCCCCGCCACAGCAGTGATGGGGAGCGCGGTGACCATTTCATTTGAACTCACCAACACCGCGCCCCAAGCGCAAGATCTGCTGGTGGACCTGGCAGTGCATTACATCAAGGCCAGTGGCCAGGCCAAGGCCAAGGTGTTCAAGCTCAAAACCCTGGCGCTGGCGCCAGGTCAAACCACCATGCTAGCCAAGACGCTGTCACTGAAAGAGATGAGCACCCGAAAACATTACCCCGGGACGCACCAGGTGGATGTGGTCCTGAACGGTGAAACTCAGTGCTTAGGGACGTTTGAGTTGCTGAACGACCGATAGACCCTGTGCAACAGCCAGCTCTTCACTTGGCAGCGAGCGTCGCACGCGGGTCAAGATCAAATTTGAAAAGCCAAAACTGTCGCTAAAAATCTTGACTAAACTACAGCGCCATCTTGCCATCGTCTGGATACCAATGAAACCGATATCAGAATTATTGAAACAGCGTAACTCTGTGCTGTACCAAATTGCCCCAACGGTCAGCGTATTTGACGCGTTGTTAACGTTGGCCAAACTGGAGGTAGGCGCCTTGCTGGTGATGCAAGACGGCAAACTGCAGGGCGTTGTGTCGGAACGCGACTACACCCGCAAGGTCGCCTTGCAAGGTCGCAACTCCAAGGAGACCACGGTTGCCGAGATCATGACCCGCGAAGTCATCACGGTCGAGCCACGAGTCGGTACGCGTGCTTGCATGACCCTGATGAGCCAGAAGAAAATTCGGCACTTGCCCGTGTTGGAAGATGGAAAAGTGCTCGGAATGATCTCCATTCGTGACATCATGGATGACATCATTTCCGACAGCGAAAAAACCATTTCGCAACTAACCAACTACATCAACAGTTGAGTTTTTCTCTCGCCTCGCAATTTTGATCGCCAGGCGCACTTTAACGTGTGCGCAGTCGATGGGGTGTTTAAGGGAGTGGCGGGCGACCATTATCTTAATAGGCACCCATGTAATCGCGCTTGCCGATGTCCAGTCCGTTATGACGCAAGATGGCGTACGCAGTCGTAACATGAAAAAAGAATTGTGGCAAGCCATAGTTCGACAAATAGGCCTGTCCGCTCAGTTTCTTTTCTTTCGGCGTCCCCGGACGCAGCACGATTTCCTTGAATTCGCTGCCGTGGAACGGCGCGCTGTCCAATTCATCGAGAAACGCCAATGTTTTGCTCAGTAGAACGTCAAGGTCAACAAAGCTTTGCTCATTGCCTTCAAATGCAGGAATTTCGACACCGGCGAGCCGCGTTGAAATACCACGGGCGAAGTCCGCAGCGATCTGCACTTGCTTGAGCAGAGGGAACATATCTGGATAAAGACGCGCCTGCAATAGCGCGCCCGGCTCGATTGATTTCGCGGCGCAATGCGCATCGGCCTTGCCAACAATGGTTTTCAGGGCCGTCAGCATTTGCTTGAAGACAGGGACGGAATTCGTATACATCGGACTGGTCATGGGCGCTTCTTTCATGGTTCAAAGGCACAAGGATATGCTGAAATCCCTGACCCGGCGCATGCCACGGTTGATTTCGCATCTCACAGCGCGAGTGTGACACCATGAAACGCAGCCGCGATGCGCTCCAAGCTGACGCAGTGCAAGAAATAAAAATCAACGATCATCCCATTGGAAAATTGCTTCTTCTGTATTGCTCTGAATGCATGCCTGTGACATAGTCCCGCTTTTACCGCGAACCTGCCATGCCAACCAACCCCAATACCCCGACTGCAAAACCTCCCGTCACCATCTTTGGCCCCGACTTCCCGTTTCCGTTTGACGATTGGATCGCACACCCTGCGGGACTGGGCACCCTTCCCAAAGAACGCCACGGCGAAGAAGTGGCCATCGTCGGCGCAGGTATGGCCGGCATGGTGGCGGCCTACGAGCTGATGAAGATGGGCCTGAAGCCCGTGATTTACGAAGCCTCCAAGATGGGCGGGCGGCTGCGTTCGCAGGTGTTTGAAGGCACGAAAGATGTGGTGGCCGAGCTGGGCGGCATGCGCTTTCCGGTGTCGAGCACGGCCTTTTACCACTACGTGGACATGTTGGGCCTGAAAAGTGCACCTTTCCCCAACCCGCTGACGCCCGCCTCGCCCAGTACCGTGATTGATCTGGAAGGCAAGACCTATTACGCCGAAAAGCTGGCCGACCTGCCCGCGATGTTCCGCGAAGTGGCTAAGGCCTGGGCGCAGGCACTGGAAGACAGCGCGCAGTTCACGCCCGTGCAGGACGCGATTCGCGCACGCGATGTGGCTACGCTCAAACGGCTGTGGAACGCGCTGATCCCGAAGTGGGACGACCGCACCTTTTACGACTTTGTCGCGAGCTCCGAGGCGTTTGCCAAGTTGTCGTTCCGCCACCGTGAACTGTTCGGCCAAGTGGGCTTTGGCACGGGTGGCTGGGACTCGGATTTTCCGAACTCGATGCTGGAAATCCTGCGCGTGGTGATGACGCAATGCGACGACCACCAGCGCCTGATCGTCGGCGGCGCCGACCAGGTTCCACATGGCTTGTGGCGCCATGCACCTGCTACGCTGACCCATTGGCCCGCGGGCATGACGCTGGAGAAATTGCACAGCGGTGCGACCAAGCCCGGTGTAGCGAAGATCGCCCGCGCTGTCAGCGGCAAGCTGGCCGTGACCGACTACTGGGGCACCACCAGAGAATATGCGGCTGTGCTGACCACCTGCCAGAGCTGGCTGCTGACCACCCAGATCGCCTGCGAAGAATCGCTGTTTTCGCACAAGCTGTGGATGGCGCTGGACCGTACCCGCTACATGCAATCGAGCAAGACCTTTGTGATGGTGGACCGGCCGTTCTGGAACGACAAGGACCCCGAGACCGGCCGTGACGTCATGAGCATGACGCTGACCGACCGGCTGACACGCGGCACCTATCTGTTTGACAACGGCCCCGACAAACCCGCCGCGATTTGTCTGTCGTACGCCTGGATGAGCGATGCGCTGAAGATGCTGCCACAGCCGGTGGAAAAGCGCGTGAAGCTGGCACTGGACGCGCTGCAAAAAATCTACCCCAAGGTCGACATTGCCAGCCACATCATTGGCGACCCTATCTGCGTGTCGTGGGAGGCGGACCCCCACTTTTTGGGCGCGTTCAAGGGCGCTCTGCCCGGCCACTACCGCTACAACCAGCGCATGTATGCGCACTTCATGCAGGACGATTTTCCTGCGGCGCAAAAAGGTATCTTCATTGCGGGCGACGACGTGTCGTGGACGCCGGCCTGGGTAGAGGGGGCGGTGCAGACGTCGCTGAATGCGGTGTGGGGCATCCTGCACCAGCTGGGCGGCAAGACGCATGCCGACAACCCGGGCCCGGGCGATGTGTTTGCGGAGTTGGGGCCGATCGCCCTGTCGGACTAGCCCATGCAAGCGCAACTGCACCTGGCGTTGTGGCAATGTGCGCCCCTGCCGCTGGAGATGGCGGGTAATCTGCTCCGACTGGACAGCGTGGCAAAGGACGCCGCACAAAGTGGTGCCGACATTCTGGTGTGCCCGGAGATGTTTATCACCGGCTACAACATTGGCGCAACGCAGGTGCAGGCTTTGGCGCAAACCGCAGACGGCGCATTTGCAAACGCGGTGGCCGAGATTGCCCGTCGGCACACCATTGCCATCGTGTATGGCTACCCGGAGCGGGATGGGGGACACGTGTTCAACGCAGCGCAATGCATTGCTGCGGATGGCACGCGTTTGCTGAACTACCGCAAGACGCACCTGTTTGGCGAACTGGACCGCGGTCAGTTTTCTGTTGCGCCATTGCAATCTGCTTTGTTCGAACTCCACGGCTGGAAGATCGGCATACTGATTTGCTACGACCTGGAGTTCCCCGAGAACATGCGCCGCCTGGCGCTGGCCGGTGCCGACATGGTGCTGGTGCCAACTGCCAACATGCCGGATTACGACTTCGTTTCAAGCACCATGGTGCCGGTGCGCGCCTATGAAAACCAGGTCTTCGTTGCTTACGCCAACTATGTGGGTGCCGAGGGCGATGTGCATTACGGTGGCTTGAGCAGCGTTGCCGCACCCAATGGACAAGTGCTTGCGCAGGCCGGCCGGGAGCCTGAGGTGTTGTTCGCGACAGCGGATGCCAACCAGCTGATCGCCACCCTCAGGCGCAACACGCATCTGGCCGACGCACGCGCGCGGCTGGAAGACCGCTTATGACAAGGTCTTGAACCGGCCCGCCCACTGCTGCATGATCCAGCCGCCGCCGCTCACCAGCACAATGCCTGTCAAAAAGCTGGCAAATGACGCCACCAGCGAATGAAATGCCAGGCCGCCAGAGGCATCCCCCGGTTGCGCATGTACTCATGCGTTAACGTTAACCTATCGGCACTTGCGCCCGTTTGGCTATCTGATATTGGCGTCATGACAGCTTATCCCTGCTGGGTAAACCGCCCCTCGTAGAGAATGGAAGCCAGCTACCAAGATAATCGTCACGGAGGTGGCGAGGGGCGCGCATCACTTCACCAGGCAGGCTTCCGGATTGGCATCCCAGGGGTTGCTCAAATTGAAGATGCCATGGAATCCCAGGAACTCCGTGCTGAGCCCGGGCTCATCGCCGATCTCGACGGGCAGGGTGTCGATGTCTCGCACATAGCCATGTTTGCCGCTGGCGAAGTCTTTGTTGCCGGCATTGTTGGCAGCGTTGATGGCCCCCTCGAACACCGACAGGTACAGCCCCGGCGGTGTCGTGCCGTCGTTAGATTTGAAGCGCGCTGGTAGTTGCAGTTGGGTGCAGGCACCGTCAGCTTCGGCGCACATCAACAGCGCGTAATCGGTGCCCCGGATACCTACCGTAGCCACCAGCGTCTGATTTTTGTAACTTGCCGGACTGCGTTTGCCGGCCAGACCGGTCACCGTGCGCATGCCGCCCTTCAGCAGCCGCATCGCGATATTGTCTTCTTCAGGTTTGAGAAAACTGTAGTCATAGCGTTCCACCACCAAGCGACTGTTGGCGCGCAAGGCGAGCTTGGCACCGTCAGCAAACCTCAAATTTGCTGCGCTGTCAGTCTCGGTCAGAATAATTTCACCGGGAAAGAACCTGGAACCTTGCGACAGGATGCGCAAGCTGCCGTTGCCTGCTTGCGCAGACACGGTGCCCAGCAGGCGTTCCACGGTGCCCGCTTCACCGACGGCCCAAGCGAGTTGACACGCGGCCCACAGAACGAGGGCCAAGACCGCCCTAGCGGCAGATGAGGCGGCTGTCATGGGCAAAGTCCTTAAAAATGATGTCAGTGGTCAGTTGGTTAAACAGAGGAATCAGGCCGTTGGCACTGGACCCCTGGCTGGTGGGTTCGGCGCTGGCGAACTGCGCGTCTGGCAGTAAGTCGGGCAAAACAATTTCAGCGGTTTGTATCAGGATGCCGCTGCTTGATGCCGTGGGGCTGCTCTGACCGCTGAGGTACAGCAGCGGTGTTTCATAACTGACAGCGCCCATATTGAGGAATGCATCCAGCAGGCCGTTAGGCGCGCTGGCCGACCCTGAAGAGGCCGCCGACAAAACCCCCAGATGAAAGAGGTTAGCGCCGTAGTTGGAGGAAAAACTGTAGCCCACGGGTAAGTTGACCTGCGAGAACGTTCCAGCGATGCCTCCCGCCGCATTGATCAGGTTAAATGCATTGCCTGTCGCTGGCGTAAAGACACCAAACAAGTCCACTTGCAGCGTTCCGCCCAGGTTGGCCAGGCCGGTGATGTTTAACCAGTCGTAGCTCACGCCTTGGCTTGTACCACCCAATTCCATGACCAGTGTGCCGCTGGCACCCTGGGTGAAGTTGCCGGTGATGGTGAGGGTGCCCGGCGAGGCGCCAGGGCGGATCGTGCCATTGTTGGTCAGGTTGCCGGTACTGCCAACATCCACCGTGCCTTTGCCGCGAATGGTGCCGGTGTTGACGAAGCCGCCACTCTTCACGAAAGTTGCGCCATTGGCCACATCGAGGATGCCGGATTGGGTGAAGGGCCCCGATACCGTGTTCGTTCCGGTCGCGGCATTCAGCGTGCCCTGGTTTGTCAGTGCCCGGCTAATGGTTGCCGAACCCAGCGTTCCGGTTGCGACTGAACCAAGCACGGTGCTGCCGCTGCCCGACTGCGCGCCGCCTGTTTGCGTCAAACCTGTGTTCAGGTTCAGTGTGCCGGCTCCGTCCAATGTGCCGCCCGTCATGGTCAGATTGGCGAACGTCGTGGTGCCTGAAAGGATGTTGGCAGTTCCGTTGCTGCCAACAAGAAGTGTGGCTGAAGCTGCATTGACGTCGGTAAAGTCTGCAACGGGACTGAAGCTTCCGCCCATGACTTGAACAGTGCCTGCCCCATTGATAGTGGTGCCGTTGAACCATGCATTGGTGCCGTGCCGCTCTGACACCCAAAGTGTTGAACCGGTGCCCAGCGAGATGTTGCCCTGCAGCGTCTGACCGTTCTGCATCGACAGCGCATTGCCGGCCGCAATGTTCAGCAGGCCACTGCTGCTGTTGCTGAAAGCCGCCTCCCAACTGGTGTAGCCGGTGTTGATGTTGATGCTGCCAGCGTTATTGACAATACCGCCTTGCGTGCCTGAATCACTAAGGAAAGACCAGCCGCCTGAAGTGGTGTTGATGTTCAGCACACTGCCTGCCGCATTGGCAAACACAGGATATCCGTTGCCGGTATTGGTGAGCCGAATCGACGCCGATCCGGATAGGTTCAAGGTCGCAGCGTTGTTGATCGCCCCCGTACTGCTGGCCAGCATCTGGCTGCTGTTAAGACTGGTGGTGCCTCCGGCCAGGTTGAGCGTACCGTTGACATTGACCGCCGCGTTGAAAGTTCCGCCGTTTGTGAGCGTCAGTGTGCTGCCACTTTGCAAGCTAAAGATGCTGCTGGTGGTCAACGACGTCAAGCTAAAGCTACTTAGGTCGAACAGGCTGCCGCCAGTGAACCCGCTACCGATGGTGACTGTGGCACCAGTCACAGGAAGTTGGTCCGTCAACCAGTTTGCA
>JAQSDS010000001.1 GCA_029946045.1 Rhodoferax sp. | reverse complement strand
AGGTTGGCGATCAGCTTTTCTGTGGCCATGGGGTCGGTGTCAAACAGGCGGATTTCCTCAATGCCCAGCAGGTAGTGAAACGCCAGCGCCTGAAATTCGCTTTGGGCACCGTTGCCGATCAAGGCCATCGACTTGCTGTCAGGGCGCGCCAGTTCTTGCGCTGCCACCGCCGACATGGCCGCCGTGCGCAAAGCCGTGCTGAGGGTCAATTCACTCAGGAATTCTGGAATGCCGGTAGCCACATCGGCCAGCACGCCAAACGCCATGACACAGGGCAGGCCGTTGAGGGTGTTCTTGGGGTGGCCGTTGACGTACTTGAAGGCATAACTCTTGGCATCAGAGATCGGCATCAACTCGATCACGCCGTCCTTGGAGTGGTTGGCCACACGGGCGCATTTTTCGAAATCGTGCCAGCGCAGGTAGTCTTCCCGGATGTAGTCGGCCATGCGTTCGAACACAGTTTTGAGGCCGATTTTTTGAATGACCGTGGCCACGTCCTGGACGCTGAGGAATTGGGTTTGGACGCGTTGAGGTAATTTCATGATCTGAGGCTTTCGTTGTATGAGAAGAAGTATCTCAAGCCCTCATGACAATGTAAATCGACAGTTATGATTAAAAATAGACAGAAAGTTACCAAATTGACATAGCTGAATAACTTTATGTCATTCCGGTCGATCAAGCTTGGTAGACAGCATGATGGTTGAAAAGGTATCTACCACGCCCTTGATCACGCGGATTTTGTCCAGCACGGCGTCGAGTTCCTGTGTCGATTCGGTCAGCAGCATGGCGCACAGGTCGTAGCGCCCGCTGACTGAATACAGCTTGGTGATTTCATGGCGTTTGGCCAGCGCACGCACCACGTCGGGCTCGTTTTGGGACTCCATCGAAATCAGCACCATGGCCCGCAAGCCATGGGACGCGCGCGGACTGCTCACCCCCACGGTATAGCCGGTGATGACGCCGGCGTCTTCCAGTGCCTTGAGTCGCAACTGCGCGGTGCTACGCGCACACCCCAGCGCTTTGGCGAGGTTGACCATGGGCAGTCGGGCGTTGACCTTGAGCAGCTCGATCAATTGGTAATCCAGCGCGTCAAGATTGGGTTTTTGGAGTGAATTCGCCATAGTGTTTATAAATCAATCAATGTGACTGAATTTTGACATTAATTTCATGCAATTTGCCTGTTTCCAGCGGCGGCGTGCATCCATAAACTTGAACCATCAACCAGGAGACATCCCATGCTGCAAGCCGTCGAATTCGCCACCCCCAAAGTTTTCATGCGTTATGACGAACTGCAAGCCTACGACCCGGAGTCCGAGTCCTGGCAAAAGCAGTTCGCCCGGCGCTACACCCACCACGCGCAACTTAATGGTGTGCTGAACCATGTCGAAGACGTGAATGAGACCGTCTACAACAAGTTCGCCATTGCTGTCACACCTTACATGGCCAAACTGATGGACCGCGACGACCCCAATTGCCCGATCCGCATGCAGTACCTGCCTTCGTTTCACGAGGAAACCAAGCCCGGCTTTGCCACCATGCTGGACCAGTTGGGTGAAGAAGGCGACACCATTCCCGGCACCAGCATCGTGCACCGCTACCCGCGCCGGGTGTTGTTTCTGGTGAGCAATACCTGCGCCACGCTGTGCCGTTTCTGCACCCGTAAGCGCATGGTGTCGCAGCCCTCGGGCTCGGTGCACAAGGACGAAATTGAAGCTTCGATCGACTACATTGCCAACAATAAAAACATCGAAGACGTGTTGCTGTCTGGCGGCGACCCGCTGACCTTTACCGACGAGCGCCTCGATGAAATCCTGGGCATGATCCGAACGCGTGCGCCCCATGTGCGCTTCTTGCGCATTGGCTCGCGCATGGTGGTGCAGTTGCCGACCCGCGTCACGCCCGAGCTCTGTGCGGTGCTGGAGCGTCACCGTGTGCAGATGGTCAACATCCATATCAACCACCCCAAGGAAATCACGCCGCTGTTGCGCAAGCGCGTCAAGATGCTGCAAAAGGCCGGCATCATGATGGGTCTGCAAACCGTCTGCCTCAAGGGGGTGAACGACAGCGTTGAAGTGATGCGCGAACTGTTCATGCAAACGGTCGAGATGGGGGTGCGCCCGTACTACGTTTATTCGACCGACATGGTCGAAGGCGCACACCACTTCATCGTGCCGCATCGCCGCATGCTCGAACTCTACGAAGGCCTGCGCGGCTGGATCAGTGGCCCGGCCGTACCTACTTTCATTGTGGACGGCCTGGGTGGCCTGGGCAAACTGCCAATCATTCCGAGTTATGTGCGCGAAGAGGCTTTGCCCGATGGCAGTGGCACCACCGTCAAATGCCGCAACTACGCTGGCAAAACGGTCGAAATGCCCGGCCTGGGGCAGGATTTCAGCTTGCCCAGTGTGAGCAACTAGCCCTAACCCGCTGCGGCCATGAGGTGTCCGACTCCGCGAATGTCCCCCGATTTGTGGCTTGCCCCAAATCTCCTCCTTAATTTCGCTGCATCAGACACCCCACGCCCACAACTGGACTGACTCGACTGACCGACCACGATTCAACGGAATAAGCATGAAACAAGGCTCCCCTTACGGCACCCACCGTGTGCTCGAACCACTTGGTGTGCTGCCCCAGCCTGCCTGGAAGCTCGACAACACCATGGCTATTTACGACAACGAGATCCTGATCGACGTGTCGGCGCTCAACATCGACTCGGCCAGCTTCACGCAGATCAAAAGCGCCACCGGGGGCGACCAGGCCGCCGTGGCAGCCATGGTCAAGGACATCGTGGCCCAGCGCGGCAAACACCACAACCCAGTCACTGGGTCGGGCGGCATGCTGATGGGCACTGTGGCCGAGATCGGTCCGGCCTTGCTTGGCAAGATCGATCTGAAGGTGGGTGACAAAATCGCCACGCTGGTGTCGCTGTCGCTGACACCCTTGCGCATTGACGAGATCACCAAAATCCACATGAGCCAGGATCAGATCGAAATCAAGGGCCAGGCCATTTTGTTCGAAACCGGTCTGTATGCCAGGTTGCCCTCCGACATTGACGAAAAGCTGGCGCTGGCCATTCTGGATGTCGCCGGGGCCCCGGCCCAGACGGCCCGCCTGGTCCAGGAGGGCGACACCGTGGTCGTCATTGGTGGCGGTGGCAAGTCCGGCACGCTGTGTGTCTACGAAGCCAAAAAACGTGCGGGTGCCACGGGTTGTGTCATCGGTGTGTCGCCGTTTGCCAATGACTGCCAGCGCATGCTGGATCTGGGTTGGGCCGACCATGCGCTGCAGGTGGACGCCACTGACGCGCTGGCCCTGATGGCGGCTGTATCAAAGGTGACCGACGGCAAGCTGGCCGACGTGGTGATCAACTGCGTCAACATCCAGAACACCGAGATGGGCAGCATTCTGGCCACAAAGCAACATGGCAAGATTTACTTCTTTTCCATGGCCACCAGCTTCACCGCGGCGGCACTCGGCGCTGAGGGCGTGGGCAAGGATGTGGAAATGATTGTGGGCAACGGTTATGCCACCGGTCACGCCGAGTTTGCGCTGAACCTGTTGCGCGAAAGCCCCAGGCTGCGCGCGCTGTTTGAACAGCTTTACGTTTGACATGACCACTTCATCCAGCGCACTTTGGCAACGCATCCAGGCCAGTGGCATCACCACGCTGGCCGTCATGGGCATGACCAAAAACACCGGGAAAACTGTGGCGCTAAACCACTTGCTGGCGCAGGCTGCTGCAAGCGGAGTGGCGCTCGGGGTCACGTCGATCGGGCGCGACGGTGAAGATCGCGATGCGGTGTTTTTTGTGCCCAAGCCCGCCATTGTGGTATGGCCCGGCAACCTGGTAGCCACCGCACGTGCCACCCTGGAGCGCGCCAAGGTGCGCTACAAGCACATTGATGCCACCGGCATGGACAGCCCGATGGGCGAAATTCTGGTGGTCAAGGTGCTGGAGCACGGCGAGATGGAAATTGCCGGTGCCTCACGCAGTTCGGACCAGCTCAAGGTGATTGCCCGCCTCAAACAGTGTGGCGCCGCGCTGGTGATTCTGGATGGCGCCCTGGGGCGCAGCCAGCATGCATCACCCGCTATTGCCAATGGCGTGATTCTGGCAACCGGTGCCGCTATAGGCGGGGGCATTGCCGACGTGATCCGCAAGACCCGTGACCGGCTCGCCATTCTGGGTATTCCGCAAGCTGATGAGGCCACACGCAGCCTGTGCGAACCGGTCTTCACCCGTGGCGGCGTGGGCCTGTGGAACAGTGCGAACCAGCCGTTGATGCTGGCCGAGATGGCGACGCTCAATGCGGCCGCCACCTTGCTGCAGTACCAGCAGGCCGATATGGCCACAGTGGCGCTCAGCGGCGCAGTGGGCCACTCCCTGTGGCGCGCCTTGATGACACTTGCAAGCCATCGGCCGGGACTGCGCGTGGTGGTCAACGATGGCACCCGTCTGTTTGTTGAGGCTGGGGATCTGCTCGCCTTTGAAAAACAGGGCGCACGGCTGATGGCTTACCGTGGCATCCACATGACCGGCATCACGCTCAATCCCTTTTCGCCGCTGGGCGGCAGTTTTGATGCGCAAGAATTTTTGACAGCTGCACGCGCGGCCTTTGCCGCTTATGGCGTCAGTGATGTGATGTTGGAGGCAAGAATGAATCAATACAAGGAAACAGCATGAGCCATTTGCAACTCGACCAGGCACAAATTGACCGCGCCCGCGATTCGGCCCGGCGCATTGCGCGTCAGGTGTTTGACGACATGGCCCAGTTCACCACCACCACGGTGGAGCGGGCCACGCTGCGCCTGCTTGGGGTGGACGGCGTGGATGAAAACCAGGTACCGCTACCCAACCGCGTCGTCAGCCACCTGCAGGAGCAGAACCTGCTGCAATTTGGTGCTGCCACGATTCTTGCGGGCGCCATGCAAGCGCAGGGCTGGACCGCGCAACAAGTGGCGCAGGCCGTCTCAAACGGCACGCTCACCCTGACCCAACCCAAAGACCCACTGGCCGCCCGCGCTGGCGCTGATGCACAGGCCCAAGCCCGGTGCACGCAAATTGCAGCGCAACGCAAGCAGCGCGACAAGGCCATCGAGTCCATGGGCGAAGCTAAAACGCCCTGGCTTTACCTGATCGTGGCCACCGGCAACATTTATGAAGACGTGGCGCAGGCACGCGCGGCGGCCGAGCAGGGCGCCGACATCATTGCGGTGATCCGTTCCACTGGCCAGAGCCTGCTGGACTACGTGCCTTTTGGCGCCACCACCGAAGGCTTCGGCGGCACCTATGCCACGCAGGAAAACTTTCGTTTGATGCGCGCCGCGCTGGACGAAGTGGGCGCCAAGGTGGGCCGCTACATTCGCCTGACCAATTACTGCTCCGGCTTGTGCATGCCCGAGATCGCCGCCATGGGCGCCATGGAGCGGCTTGACATGATGCTCAACGACTCGATGTACGGCATCATTTTTCGCGACATCAACATGAAGCGCACCTTCATCGACCAGTTTTTCTCACGCATGGTCAATGCCTATGCCGGCATCATCATCAACACCGGGGAAGACAATTACCTGACCACGGCCGACGCCTATGATGCAGCGCACACCGTGCTGGCGTCCCAACTCATCAATGAGCAGTTTGCCGTGTTGTCGGGCCTCAAGCCCGAGCAAATGGGACTAGGCCATGCCTTCGAGATTCACCCCGAACTGGAAAACGGATTTTTGTGGGAACTGGCCCACGCCCAACTGGTGCGCCAGGTGTTTCCACAGGCGTCGCTCAAGTACATGCCCCCAACCAAACACATGACGGGCAATATCTTCAAGGGTCAGGTGCAGGACACGCTGTTCAATATTGTGAGCACCGTGACCCAGCAAAACATCCACCTACTGGGCATGATGACCGAGGCCATCCACACGCCGTTTATTCAGGACCGTTTCCTGGCCATTCAGAACGCCAAATATGTGTTTGGCACCATGAAAGACCTGCATTCCGAGATCGAATTCAAAAGTGGTGGCCTGATTGAGCGTCGTGCCCAAGCGGTGCTGGCCGAGGCCGAGGCCATGCTGGCGCAGATCGAGACCATGAGCCTGCCCACCGCCATTGGCAAAGGCATGTTTGCCGAGATCTCACGCACCCCGACCGGCGGCAAGGGGCTGGAAGGTGTCATCACCAAGGCCGACAACTACTACAACCCGTTCCCATCATTGATGTTGTCCACTTCAGGAGTCCAACATGCTTGAGACCAAACGTTCAGAACAATGGGTCAAACCCTATGGCGACACGCTCGGCGATGGCCGCGTCCAGCTTTCTTTTACCCTGCCGGTGGGCTTGAGTGAAACCAGCAAGGAAGGTGCGAAACGTCTGGCCGGTTTGATGGGTCTGGAAGAGCCTGCGGTGGTGCACTGCGAAGACATGGGGCAGGGCTTCAGCTTTTTCGTGGTCTATGGGCAGTGCAAACACCAGGTCGACCTGGCCAGTTTTCAGGTGGTCAAGCCTGAATACGAGGTGATGGACAAAGAGGGTATCAACGCCCTGATTGTCGAAAAAATGGGACGCCGCATGGTGGTGGTGGGCGCCTGCATTGAAACCGATGCCCACACCGTGGGCATTGACGCGATCATGAACATGAAGGGCTTCAACGGCCACAAGGGGCTGGAGAGTTACCACGAGATTCGCGCCATCAATCTCGGCGCGCAGGTGGACTCCGAAGACCTGGTGACGCGCGCCATTGAAGAAAAAGCCGATGTGATTCTGGTCTCGCAAGTGGTGACGCAAAAGAATATTCACCTCGACAATCTCACCAAGTTGTCCGACCTGCTGGAGGCCGAAGGGCTGCGCGACAAGGTAATTTTGGTGGTGGGTGGCCCGCGCATCAGCCATGAGCTGGCCAAGGAGCTGGGCTACGATGCCGGCTTTGGCACCAAGAGTTATGCCGAAGATGTGGCATCCTTTGCGATTCACGAATGGATTAAAAGGCATTGACGGGGACTTCCGGTGCGCTGCGCCGCGCGGGGTCACCGGCAGGGGCGGACACCTCATACTGGGGTACCAGAAATCGGCGCCCACCCCCGCCGATGACCCCGCGCTACATTGGACGTGCTGTCGTTTTTGAAAGGAATGCAATGAAGAACATCACCAGCCTGATCCGCCTGCGCATCAGTGCGCACGACGCCCATTACGCCGGTGGCCTGGTTGACGGCGCCAAAATGCTGCACCTGTTTGGCGACGTGGCCACCGAACTGCTGATTCGCAGCGACGGCGACGAAGGCCTGTTCGTGGCTTACGACAGCGTTCAATTCCTCGCGCCGGTGTATGCGGGTGACTACATCGAGGCTACGGGCCGAATCGTGGCCATGGGCAAGACTTCGCGCACCATGGTGTTCGAGGCGCGCAAGGTGATTGTGTCCGCTGGCATGGCTGGCCAGGCGTCTGCTGCCGACGTGCTGGCCGAGCCGATCCTGGTGTGCAAGGCATCGGGCACCTGTGTGGTGCCCGCAGCGTGTCAGCGCATCACGCACCCGGTGGTGAGCTGCTGAACATGGACAAACTCATCATCACTGCCGCGTTGACCGGTGCCGAAGTGACCCGCGCTCAGCAGCCAGCGCTGCCCATCACGCCAGAAGAAATCGCCGACGCGGCTTACGCCTGCGCCCAGGCCGGTGCTGCCATGGTGCATGTGCACGCCCGCATGCCCGACGGCACACCGACGCAGGACAAGGACATGTATCGCCAGATCATTGCCGAGGTCAAAAAGCGCTGCAACGTGATTGTGCAGGTGTCCACCGGCGGTGCCGTGGGCATGACACCGCAGGAGCGGCTGGCCCCGGTCACACTCCAACCAGAAATGGCTACGCTGTCCATGGGTACGGTCAACTTTGGCGACGATGTGTTCATGAACCCGCCGGCCGAGATGGCGCTTTTTGCCGCCACCATGCGCAACCATGGCGTGAAACCCGAGCTGGAGATTTTTGACAGTGGCATGCTGAGCACAGCGCAACGCTGGCTGCAAAAAGGCCTGCTCACCGGACCGCAGCATTTTGATTTTGTGCTGGGTATTCCCGGCGGCATGGCTGGCACGCCCGAGGCCTTGCTGTACCTGCGCTCCCAGTTGCCCGCCGGGTCCACCTGGACGGTGGCGGGCATCGGCCCGGCTCAACTGCCGCTGGGCACGCTGGCCATTCTGTTGGGCGGCCATGTGCGTGTGGGTTTTGAGGACAACGTGTATTACCGCAAGGGTGAACTGGCCGCCAGCAACGCGCAACTGGTGGCGCGCATCGCCCGCATCAGCCGTGAACTCGACCGGGACCTGGCCACACCCGATGAAGCGCGTGTGCTGTTGGGCTTGCATTGAACCGCATACCGAATCGCCCTCCGGTCATAATCCTGTAACAGCGGGTCTTGAGCAAGGGCATTCGCCCTTGGCTGCAGCCGTTGGAGTGCATGCATTGATTGGGAAGCGGTTCATATGGAAAAAATAATGAGAAAAATTTTGGCTGCGGCCTTTTTTTCTTTGCTTTTTTTTGACACGGTGGCTTGGGCGCAGACGCCAAAACAAAGCTATTCCGTTTCGGTGGTCCCGCAATTTCCGGCCCTTGAAGTGCACCGGGACTGGACGCCAGTGCTTGAGCGCCTGAGCAAGACCACAGGCCTGAACTTTACCCTGGACTTGGCCCCCAATATTCCAAAGTTTGAAGACCTGGTGGTGGCCGGCACCCCCGACTTTGTCTACATGAACCCTTACCATCAAGTCATGGGCATGCGGGCACAAGCTTACGTTCCGCTGCTTCGTGACAGCACGCCGCTGACCGGTATTTTGGTGGTGCGCAAAGATGATCCGATCCGCTCGGCCCACGATCTGGATGGCAAGCAAGTGGCCTTTCCCTCTCCCAATGCGTTTGGTGCCTCCTTGCTTATCCGGGCCTATTTGGCTGAGCAGGAAAAAATTCGCATTACCCCGGTCTATTTCAGCACGCACTCCAACAGCTACAGGCAGTTGGCCGTCGGCAAAGTGGCGGCCGCAGGGGGCGTGAATCACACCTTATCGCAAGAACCGGAGTCCCTGCGCAATGCGTTGCGGGTGCTGATGGAAACACCAGGTGCACCTCCACACCCCTTGAGCGCCCACCCACGGGTTCCCGAGTCTGTGCGCAAACTGGTCACTGAGGCCATGCTTGCCATGACCGGGGACGCCATCGGTCAAGCCCAACTCAAGGCCATTGACATGCCCTCACCTATGCGTGCCGACTATGCGCGCGACTACCAGCCACTGGAAAAAATGGGCTTGGAAAAATACGTGGTCAAACCGGCAAAGCCATGAGCTTTCGCTGGCTGCCCAAGGGGCTTCAAGCGCAGCTCATGCTGCTGACCGCAGCGGCCGTGCTGATTGCGGTGGTATTGGCCGGCACTTTTACGATGCGCCAGCAACTGGCGTTTTCGCGCAGCGGCATCGAGCTGCAGGCACTGGCGCTGGTACGTAACCTGGCGGTTTCCAGCGCATCGCCTTTGGCGCAGGACAGCCTCGACCAGCTGGACAGTCTGCTGGAGCGTTCCGTCATCTTCCCTGATGTGCTTGAGCTGCGCCTCACCGATGCGCGGGGCACGGTGCTGAGCCATTTCCTCAAGAGCGCGCAAGACCAAG